>CAISYO010000256.1 GCA_903889745.1 uncultured Bacteroidota bacterium
CAAAGTATCAGCACCAAACTTTTCTCCAATGTCATCAGGTGTTACTACATTGTATTTTGATTTAGACATTTTTTCGACTTCGTGTCCGCAAATATATTTACCGTCTTCTAAAATAAATTCAGCACTTTTAAAATCCTCTCTCCATTTTTTAAAGGCTTCAATATCTAATATGTCATTATTAACTATACTGACATCTACATGTAAATCAGATACCTCATAATTGTTTTTTAATCCAGCAGAAACTAATTTGTTTTCGCCGTTAACTCTATAAACAAAATTACTTCTACCCTGTATCATCCCTTGATTAATCAACTTCTTAGCTGGTTCATCAATCGCAATGTATCCAAGATCTTTTAAAAATTTAGTCCAAAAACGCACGTATAATAAATGACCAGTGGCGTGCTCGCTGCCACCTATGTATAGATCAACTTGTTTCCAATAGTCGCTTAATTTTTTAGAGGTAAACTCCGAATTGTTAGTTGGATCCATGTAACGTAAAAAATACCAGGAGCTTCCTGCCCATCCGGGCATAGTGCTGTGTTCGTAAGGGTAAGAAGCCCCACCTAAATCCTCCCCAGAGGGGAGGACTTTTGGCAATTCATCTAATTTGAGTTTTATTTTACTAATGACATTTTCTATGCCGTGTATTATTTCTTCATTTGTAAATCGTATAACCGAAAAACCTAGGGATTCTAATTGCTTTGTTCTTTCAGCATCATAATCTTTTTGGTCTAAATGAATTTTTCCATCTACCTCAATAACTAATTTATGATCTAAACAAACAAAATCAACAATGTTTGCACCAATGATATGTTGCCTTCTAAATTTTACTTCTAATGATTTTTTACGAATAGCTTCCCATAAAATCTGTTCAGCCTCTGTTTGATTTTTTCTTAATTCTTGAGATTTGTCTTTAGTGAAATTGTAAGAAGAATCTGCTGCAGTCTGCCAATTATGCGGCTTCGTATCCTCTCCCCCTTGGGGAGACTTAGAGTGGGGCTTGTATCTCCAATTTGTTGCACGAGCTAATGGCGGCTCACCGTCTTCGGTAGGTAAATATTTATCCACTTCTGGTAATACTAAAGGCAATTCGTTTTCTGCTAAAGCATAAGGAATATCATTTTTGTAATACACTGGAATTGGTTCGCCCCAATAACGTTGGCGGCCAAACACGGCATCACGCAACCGGAAATTAACTTTTCCTTTTCCTAATCCTTTTTCTTCAATTTCTGCAATGGCTTTTTTGATGGCCTCTTTAACCTCTAATCCATTTAAGAAATCAGAGTTTATTAATTTTCCTTCTTTAGCATCGTATGACCCTTCGACTGCGCTCAAGGTGACATTCGATGTTGCAGCTACTACTTCTAAAATTGGTAAACCAAAATGTTTGGCAAAACTATAATCTCTGCTATCATGCGCAGGAACCGCCATCACAGCACCTGTTCCGTAACCTGCTAATACATAATCACCAATCCAAATAGGAATTTGTTTTCCTGTGAATGGATGCTCCACATAAGAACCTGTAAACACACCTGTAATTTTATTAATATCAGCCTGACGTTCGCGCTCACTTCTGTTTTTTGCTATGGTTACATATTCTTCAACTGCTTTTTTATTTTCAAGAGTTGTTAGGCTGTCAACTAATTCATGTTCCGGAGCTAAGGTTACAAATGAAACACCAAATATTGTATCAGGGCGTGTAGTGAACACTTCAATTGAACTTTCTAAATCTTGAATCTTAAACTTTAGAGAAGTTCCTTCCGATTTTCCAATCCAGTTGCGTTGCGCTTCTTTTAAGCTATCTGTCCAGTCCAATGTATCTAATCCATCTAACAAACGTTGAGCATAAGCCGTAATACGCATACTCCATTGTTTCATTAATTTGCGTTCAACTGGATAACCGCCACGCTCGCTTAAGCCGTCTTTAATTTCATCGTTTGCTAAAACCGTTCCTAATTGAGGGCACCAGTTCACCACTGATTCTCCTAAATAAGCTAAACGGAAATTCATTAAAATGTCGCTTTTCTTTTTTTCATCAAAACCTTTCCATTCTTCGCCAGTAAACGGCCCTAAATCTTTTTCAATATCACCTGTTAAGGTATCGTCTAATTTGATATTGAATCCTTTTGTTTCAAAAATTTGGATTAAGGTCTCAATAGGCTCTGCTTTGTTGGTGTTTTTATTATACCAAGAATTAAATATTTGTATAAAAATCCATTGAGTCCATTTATAATATTCCGGATTAGACGTTCTAACTTCTCTATCCCAATCAAACGAAAAACCAATTTTATCTAATTGTTTGCGATAAACTGCAATATTATTTTCAGTCGTTATTTTTGGATGTTGCCCTGTTTGAATGGCATATTGTTCGGCTGGTAAGCCAAAGCTATCGTAACCCATTGGGTGTAAAACATTAAAGCCTTTATGTCTTTTAAACCTCGTAATAATATCGGAAGCAATGTAGCCCAATGGATGACCTACGTGCAAGCCTGCGCCAGACGGGTAGGGAAACATATCTAATACATAATATTTTTCTTTTGTTGAATCGTCTTTGGCGGCAAAGGTTTTGTTTTTTGCCCAATAGGCTTGCCAATAACTTTCTATCTCTTTAAAATTGTATTCCATAGTGCTTTATTATGCGAGGTGTAAAGATAAGATTTACTAGCAAAGAGGCAAGAGGTTTTATGAGGTTTAGAATTTGGGCGTGCCGGCGCAAAGAGGCTTGTCCGCCAGCTGGCGGATCGGGCTTTCCGTTACAATCTTTTGCAAGTACTTCTACAAGCTCAGTAACCTGCAAAAGGATTTTCACTTCAATCCCTCACGCAGTTTTATATTTTGAGTCGAAGATTAATTTTAGGATTAATGCCAAATAGATATATAATTTAATTCATTTGGTATAAGTTAAATTGCGCGAGGGATGCAAACGGAAATCCTTTTTTGTGAAACAAAAAAGATTGCAGTGACAGCCCGGTTCGGCTCCCGCCGAACGCGCCCAAAACATTAAATTAATACTTAATACCAGAAACACCAATGTTTTCAATTGGATGCCAGGTTGTTTTAATTTCTTGTAAATCAGTAATAAAGTATGGGCCTTGTTCTTTTTCGTCGCTCCAATTTTTATTCCAAGTAAAAACACGTTTCACATTTAAGGAAGCGTTTTCGCCAATGGTTTTATTAAAATCTTTTTCGGAGTTGCAATTAATTATTGCATTCACATCCATGTGAGATGAAAAATGCGCATGTA
>CAISYO010000257.1 GCA_903889745.1 uncultured Bacteroidota bacterium
GATAATAAATTATTAAATTGGTATGTTGGCGGACTCAACTTTCAAATTGAACATCATTTATTTCCAAATATTTGTCACATTCACTACCCAAAAATTGCTCCCATTGTTGAAAAAACTGCTCTAGATTTTGGTATTGCATATCATACAAAATCAACCTTCTTAAATGCATTAAAGTCACATATAAAAAAGTTAAAGGAATTGGGAATTCAAACCAAAACTATTTAAAAATAAAAATGAAATTAGAAACTAATAATGAAATAGCTTTTATATTTGAAAAAATGGCCTCGATTTATAAATATTTAGGTGCAGATGAAAGATTCCGAGCTATTGCATATACTAGAGCTTCAAAAGTAATTAATAATCTAGAAAATGACATTTCTATCTATTTTAAAAATGGTACGTTGGAGGATTTTCCTGGAATTGGAAAAAGTATTGCAGAAAAAATAAAAGAATTTATTACAACAGGATCCATAAAAAAATATGAATTACTTAAAAAAAATACGCCACATGAATTAATAGAAATGTTAAGTATTTCGGGCTTCGGACCAGAATCACTAAAACGCATACATAACGAATTAAAAATATCTACCAAAAAAGAACTAATCGAAGCATTAACAGAAGGTAGAGTTGAAAAAATAAAAGGATTTGGAAAGAAAAAAATTGAAGGGATGCTTCGAGGATTAAAACTTCATAAAATTCTTGAAGAAAGGATGTTATTGTGGGAAGCGAATATCTTAGGAAAAAAAATTATAGATTGGCTATTAAAAAAAACCGAAATATTGCAAATTGAACTGGCAGGAAGCTTGCGAAGAAAAAAAGAAACAATAGGAGATATTGATATCTTAATTGCTTGTAATCGACAAAATAGAAATAAAATAATTAACCACTTTACTGATCCTATAATAGCAGAACAAATTATTACCAAAGGAACTACTAAAGCTAGTATAATTATGAAAGAATATCATAAACAAATTGATTTACGAATTGTAGATCAAGATGAGTGGGGTGCTGCCATAATTTACTTTACTGGATCAAAAGATCACAACATACATTTAAGAAACATTGCCCAAAAAAATGGTTTAAAACTATCAGAATATGGCATGTTTAACATTACCAAAAACAAACGAATAGCAAGTGAGAGCGAAGATGAAATATACTCTAAGCTAGGTTTACAAATGATACCTCCAGAAATGCGAGAGGATAAAGGAGAACTTGAACTTGCTGCGAAAAATAGAATTCCAAACCTTATAAAACTTGAAGATATAAAAGGTGATTTGCAAATACATAGTACTTGGAGTGATGGCGCATCATCAATTGAAGATATCGTCAAATTTATTAAAAGTAATTACACCTACGAATATATTGCAATCACTGACCATAGCAAATCATCCAGAATAGCAAATGGATTAGATGAAAAAAAGATATTAAAACAAATTGAAAAAATTAAATTAATAAACGAAAAACTTGGAGAAGATTTTGTGAAGACTGGTATTGAAGTAGATATATTGCCAAATGGTAAAAGTGATATTTCTGATGAGGTGCTTGCACAATTACAATGGGTTACTGCATCTATTCATAGTGGATTTAATAAGGATAACACTGAGCGAGTAATTAAGGCTTGCCGAAATCCTTTTGTTTTTTGCATAGGACACCCCACAGGAAGATTAATAGGTTCAAGAGAGGCCTACAAAGTAGATATGAAACGTATTATTGAAAGTGCCATTGAAACAAATACAGCTTTAGAAATTAATGCTCAACCACAACGAATGGACTTAAAAGATGAACATACGAAAATAGCACAAGAAAAAGGTGTAAAATTAGTAATTAGCAGTGATAGCCATACTATGCAAGATTTTGATTTTATGGGTATGGGTGTATCAATAGCTAGAAGAGCTTGGTGCACATCCGCAAATATAATAAACACCATGAAATGGTCAGAAATTGAAGAATGGATAAAAGTAAAACGTCAGTTAAAATTATAAAATTAGGTAGTTAAGGCAAATTTATTTAAAACTAAATTTGCTCGTTTCTGAGCTATGTTATTCTTTGTTTTGAGCCAAGATTCTCCGATTACTTTATTTAATAATTTATCCAAAGGCATCATTAAACCCAAATATAATAAACCTTCCAAAGAATGTTTGATATTTGGAGATAATTTACGATAGCTTACAGAAAAGCTTCCATTTAAGTAGGTCATATAATGCCAATAGCCAGCAGGCATAAAAATACTATCGCCATGTTCCAAAATAAAGTCAAATCCTTTAACAAATTTCAAACCAGGGTATTTATCGTAATCAGGCTTATCTAAATCAATGAGCGAATAGGTATTAAGAGGAAGCCTATACAATAATTTAGAATATTCAGGGGCAATTAAAACCACTCTTTTGCTACCACCA
>CAISYO010000258.1 GCA_903889745.1 uncultured Bacteroidota bacterium
AGCTATCTAACTGTAAATATAGTAATTTCCAATTTAAATACAAGTTTTTAAATGGTGTTTTTAATAAACAAGTTCTGGTTTAAAATTGCTTTGTGATTTTGCGATAGTAGAACTCAACGGGAACAAAAAAAGCTGTTGATATTAAATCTATCAGCCACTTTTCCTTTTTGATATATTCCGCGTTAAAATCGATAATTGACTCAAATCCAATCGAAAAGAGTTCGAGAATATGTCGTTCTTCTTCACCAATTGCAAATTCGCAACTTATTGCGGATTTGCATTTTTTTTCTTTCAAATAATCTTATGATTTCAATATGCGAATAAGATCGTTATTGATATAGAAAACTTCTTTCCCTTCTTGATGTGGTGATACAATTCCAATATCAGTTAATTCATGCATATATTTTGTAAGTGTAGTTCTACTTCTAACTTCTAGTAATTCACCAATTTTTCTAGGTTTAATGTAAGGTTGCGAAAATAAAAGCTGATTAAGTTCTACGCTATACCACTTTAATTTTCCTTTTGCATGTTGATGAGTAGCCTGCATCTGGCTTAAGATCTCATCAATTGTTTGATTTGTTTCCTTTGCCGTTATTTCAACTGCAGTTAGCATATAATTCAACCAAGGCTTCCATGCATTTCGAGTTGTCACACCAGCTAAATTCTTATAGTAATCATCCTTGTTATTTAAAATGTATTTACTTAAAAACAAAACTGGATGAGATAATAATTCTTGATGAACCAAGTATAGTAAATTTATTATTCTCCCTGTTCTTCCATTACCATCTGTAAATGGATGTATAGCTTCCAATTGGTAATGACCAATAACCATTTTAAAAAGAGGATCAATGGGGTATTTCTTATGATCGTTTAAAAATTCAATTAAATTCTTTATTTTTTTCTCTATTACTCCAGTACCTCGAGGGGGTGTATAAATAATTTCTCCGGGTTTAAACTCACTTTGTCCCCTTTTAATTACGACTTGCGATTGAGGCGGACGAATACCCTGACGAGTGTTTTTAATTTGTTGAAATACTTTTACAATTGTTGCTTCATCTAATTTGTTTTTTGATTTAATCGTATTGTATCCTTTCCATAAAGCTTCACGGTAACGAAGAACTTCTTTTGTTGCATTATCTGTTGCTTCTTCTCTTAGGGTATCTGAAACAGCTTTATAGAGTTCGTCATCTGTAGTAAAAATATTTTCTATTGCTGTTGATGTTTGTGCCTCTTGCAATGTTATTGTGTTCACTAACATCGTTGGGTTTGGCATCCTCATAATATTTCTATTTAGCTCTGCTAAGGCCCTTGAGGCAATACCCCACTTTAACAAAATATCTTTATCAAATATGATGTCAGATGGTGGTAAGTCTGGCAAATCATTATATGGTATATTTCTATCGAATTTCTTCATTTTTTATATGTCCATTATTTAGTTAAAAATGAACATATAGCAAATATATGTTCAAATATGGACAAATACAAACTATATGTCCAATATTTTACAAAATATGGACATATAGTGATTTCGTGTTTATTTTTAGCTAAAAACTATACCTGACAAGTTTCTCATGTATAGTTTTTATACATGAGAAAATACGCTCTTTTTCAGAGGAAACTTTAAATGCTTAAATATTGCTTTAACACACTTATTTTATTGAGATCTTCAAGAAAAGAGTTCGAAAAAATGTCGGTGGA
>CAISYO010000259.1 GCA_903889745.1 uncultured Bacteroidota bacterium
ATGCGAATAGTGCGGGAAATGCTCAAATACCTAATTTAGCTTTAGTATTAGCTACTAACAATGGTGCTAATAATTTACAAATTAAAAATTTAGCTAATCCAACGGATGCTCAAGATGCTGTGACTAAAAGTTATGTTGATAACGCAACCTTAACTACAACACTTGCAGATGGAAGTATTTTTGTAGGAAACGCTTCAAACGAAGCAATTGGTGTAACGCTAAGTGGCGATGTAACGCTATCAAATACTGGTGTAGCTACAATCACTAATACTGCTGTAACTACCTCAAAAATTGCAGATGTGAATGTTACAAATGCAAAATTAGACAAACCGAATATTCCATTAAGTGGTTTTGGTGCAGCAACAGCAGATGTTAATTTAGGAACAAAAAATATAAAAAACTTAGCTGACCCAATTGATAATCAAGATGCAGCTACAAAAATGTATATTGATAATATAAAAAATCAACTTCAATCTCAAATTAGCAATTTGCAAAACTTTTTAATGAGTAGTAATGCAGTTACTGAAGAAGCATTATTGTCTTTATATGATATTTTTTCTTTGTCAGGTCCTAATGGTGAAGCAAGTAGTCATGTTCCTAATGTTGATCCAGGTTCAGGTTCATTTATAAGGAATTTAACCAATTTACAAGATGTATCATCTGACGTTGCTAAATTCAGGTATAATGATCCAGGATTACCTCAATTGGCTACTACATCTGGATGGAATGCAAATAACCCTCACTTTGCATCGTTATATTTAAGAATGTATTACGCGGTACAAAACTGTAATTCATTTTTAAAATTATTAAATGGTTCTAATGCACCTAATACAATACTGCTTCAAAGTGAAACCAGATTTATTAGAGCTTTAGCATATTATTATATAATTGATGGTTATGGTAAGGGTCCTTTAATTACGGAATTATCACCTGAAAATTCGGCTACAATTCAAGAATCTACAAGAATTGAACTTTTTAATTTTGTTGAATCTGAATTATTATCAATTCAAAACAATTTGCCTTACCCTTTTGATAATGAATACGGAAGAGCTAATAGAGATGCTCTTAGAATTTTATTGGCAAAGCTGTATTTGAATGCAGAGGTTTACACGGGTACTGCAAAATATAGTGAGGCATTAACCTTTATCATACAAATATTAAATAATGGAGCACCTTTAGTAGATAATTATTTGAAAAACTTTTCAGGAGATAATCATACCTCCAATGAAATTATATTACCGTTAATTGCAGATGCAGTTACGCGAAAAAGCTATGGTAATACAACGTCTATTATTGCTTTTAGCACATATGGAAACAGTCAGTTAGGAATTCAGGGAGGATGGGGAGGTACTCGAGCCACTAAGGCATGGTATGGACTATTTGGAAATTCTGCAACCGCTTTAGCGGCTTCCCCAGATGTCAGAGCTCAATTATTTACAACTGCAGGGCATAATTACGAAATGACCGATTTTAATAATTGGTATGATGGATTTCCATCAATTAAATTTAGAAATACTAATTTTTCTGGTACAACCACAACCACAACTTTTGCAAATACTGATTTTCCATTGTTTCGTTATGCAGATGTATATTTAATGTACGCAGAATGTGTTTTAAGAGGTGCTTCAGGAGGCAATATGACTGATGCTCTATCATATGTAAATCAAGTTAGAAACAGATCAAATGCAACAAGTATTACAGAATCAGAATTAACACTTAGTTTTATTTTAGATGAAAGAGCTCGAGAATTAAATTTTGAAGGACATCGTAGAACTGATTTAATTCGTTTTGGTAAATATACAGGAAATAGTTATTTATGGCCATGGAAAGGCGGAGTTTTAAATGGAACTTCAATACCCGATACGTATAAATTATTTCCAATTCCTTTAACAGCTTTACAAGCAAATCCTAATTTAACACAAAACCCAGGGTATTAATAAAATTAAAACCATGAAAAAACTATACACCCTTTTTGCACTAGTAATTACACTTATTACAAATGCCCAAGCCCCACAAGGTTTTAATTATCAAGCAACTGTTCGTAATAGCGCAGGGGATTTAATTGTCAATCAAAATGTAAACTTCAAGTTCAATGTTATGTTGAATTCATCCACTAGTTTACCAGTTTTTAGTGAAACTCATTTAGCACCAACCGATGATTTGGGTCAAGTAAACTTGGTTATAGGACAAGGAACAGCCACAACTGGCACTTTCTCAACCATAAACTGGGGAACTGGAAACTATTATTTAGGTATTGAGTTAAATACAGGTGCTGGTTATGTAGCCATGGGAACAACCCAATTAATGAGTGTGCCTTATGCTTTGTATGCTAATAGTTCAGGGAATACTCAAACTCCAACACCTAACTTAGCGAGTGTTTTAGCTGTAAATAACGGTGCAAATAATTTACAAATTAAAAACTTGGCTGATCCAACAGACAATCAAGATGCGGTTACCATGAGTTTTCTTTTAGCCCAAATAAGTAATTTACAACAACAAATAACTAATAGTAACAGTCTAATTGCACAATATCCTTCAGGATCAATTTTTTGTACCTCAGGGCCAACTCAAATTGTGCCTGTTTTGAATCCAATTACTGGTAAAACTTGGATGGACAGAAACCTCGGCGCTAGTCAAGTTGCTACAAGTAGTACAGACTCATTAGCATATGGGGATTTATACCAATGGGGGCGCAGAGCTGATGGTCATCAATGTAGAAACTCAAATACTACTTTGATACCAAGTAGTAGTGCTCAACCTAATCATGGAGATTTTATAATTTCTACGACTACTCCAGATTGGTTAAATCCATCGAATTTTAATTTGTGGCAAGGCATTAATGGGATAAACAATCCATGTCCAAGTGGCTACCGTATACCAACACAAAGTGAGTTAAACAGCGAGCGTTTAAGTTGGACTGAAAACAATTCAAATGGAGCATTTTCTTCCCCATTAAAATTTCCATTTTCAAATCCTAGGAATGGTTCAACAGGATTATTTTGGTTATCTTTTGATTATGGTCGTTATTGGACAAGCACTATAGGCACATCTACTCCTAATATTGATTTTAATTCTATAGATTTCAATTTTATAATTTCAGCAACTACTTTTATTGATACACCTAGAAAAACTGGAAACTCTGTACGTTGTATTAAAAATTAAATCTAAAAACCATGAAAAAACTATTCACCCTATTAACATTAGTACTTACACTAATTACTTTCGCTCAAGCCCCACAAGGCTTTAATTATCAAGCAACGGTTCGTAATAGCGCAGGGGATTTAATTGTCAATCAAAATGTAAACTTTAAGTTCAACATTATGTTGAACTCAGCCACAAGTTTACCTGTTTTTAGTGAAACCCACATGGCGCCCACAGATGATTTAGGACAAGTAAACTTAGTTATTGGACAAGGAACAGCTACTACTGGATCCTTTTCAACCATTAACTGGGCTAATGGTAATTATTATTTAGGTATTGAGTTAAATACTGGTGCTGGTTATGTAGCTATGGGTACCACGCAATTATTAAGTGTACCCTATGCTTTATATGCAAATAGCTCTGGTAATGCTCAAGCAACAACACCTAATTTAGCTTCAGTTTTAGCGGTTAATAATAGTGCAAATAATACAAAAATAACCAATTTAGCTAACCCAACAAATGCTCAAGATGCTGTAACTAAAAGTTATGTAGATGCTCTTAATAATAATTCATCATTAATGAAGTTTAACGCATGGGATAACTATCAAGTTTGGAGTGATAACGCTACAATTCAATTACAACCTAATTCATTTTTATTTTTGAATGCCAACAATGCTACACTAGTATTTCCAAATAACACATCAAATTTTGGTGATGTTATTTATGTCTATGTGATGCAAAAGGAATTACCTAATGTGAATCTTCAAGCAAACGGTCCTGCTTTAATAGCTGTTCCAGATAATAACGCACCTAACGATTTATATTCAACTTCTTCAGGAATTATAACAGGTAAATTTAAAGGAGGTCTTAATACAATAATTCAGGTGGGCGATTATTGGATGGTGGGCGATTTTGAAAAGACAGGAATATTTCCAAGTGTTACTATTGGCACACAAATTTGGAGTACTACTAATTTGGATGTAACGACTTACAGAGATGGCACTCCAATACCACAAGTAACCGATCCAACTGCATGGGCAGCTTTAACCACTGGTGCTTGGTGTTATTATAACAACACTACTTCTAATGGCACAACTTATGGCAAGTTATACAACTGGTATGCGGTGGCAGGAATACATGATGCTGCGTCTTTAAATAACCCTTCACTAAGAAAGCAATTTGCCCCACAAGGATGGCATATTCCAAGTGATGCAGAATGGACAATCTTGACGGACTTTTTAGGAGGAGAATCAGTA
>CAISYO010000260.1 GCA_903889745.1 uncultured Bacteroidota bacterium
ACTCGAGCTTTTTCAGAAGCAGATGGTGATACCAACAAGGCAAATGCAAGATATATAAAGCTTCGTTTGGAACAAATAAAAAATAATTTAAAAACATCACACAAAGAACTTAATGTGACTTCAGATGAATCAATTAAGTTACCTCCGAAGATATCAAATCCATTGCATAAAGTTTTATTTCTGTTTTTGGTTGGTGCTGCTCCTTTTGTTTTAATCTATTTTTTAGTAAATTATAATAACTCAACTAGCGTTAGTATTGCATCTCCTTCAAATGCTATTTCAATAATCACAGATAAAAATATTTTTTCAAAAAATTCTGCTAATGATTCTTATGTTGGAATAAATTTGAAATCTTCTATGGATGAAGTTAAGTATATTTTAGGTTCTCCTTCTGTGGTTTTGTTTGAAGATAAAAAACCTATCAAAATGGCAGATGGATCTACTATTGAGTGGTCTTTAATTCAAGCTGACAAGGGTGAAATAGCGAATAAAAATGGTGTTAATAATTTCTTTTATTGGCAATACGATTTTCCTGAGTATCGCATTGATATACATTTTGATCCATCACTTAAAAATGTTAAGTCTATTGGTTGTTACGTTTCTCACACCACAAGTTCAATTCCTAAAATATGCGAAATTCAAGGTTTAAAAATTATGGACGAAGAATTAGTTGTTTTAGAAAAAATAGGTAAACCTTCTAGGCAAGAGTTTAGTGGTGTTGTGAAGATTCTTTTCTATAATAATTTAAATCTCAAGCTTCATTTTGAAAAGCAGCGCTTGTATTATATTGTTGCTGGAAATATTTAAATTTCGAATTGATACTTCTGAATGAAGTTAATTGTATCAAGCTGATCCTTAGATTAAATACCACCCTAAGACTTATGCTGTGATTTGCTAAATGCTTGGTAGATAAATCAATAATTGATAATCAGCATTTTAGTTTTTGATAAGGATACAAACCCCATATGTGGCATATCAATCATATGACAAAAAGGATTTAATGCTCCAATTGAAAAAGTAGTTTTTATTTCATTTATACTTAAACTTAGATGCACCCACTCGTAATAATGTAAAAATTAAAACACATAAGGAGAAAATATGTTTGGACTATTCAAGAAAGTCACTCTACCAACTGCAGAATTTGAGTTAATTGATTTAATGCAAAAACTTCAAAAGGCAGATAGACTTACAATAAATGCATTACATGTTTCAGTAAACATGCAAGCAAATATTTTTATTGAGAATTATAAATCAATTGAAAACTACGCAAATTCGAACCAAAAAGAAAAGTATGCATATCTGATGAAACTTTTAGATATGGAAGAAAAACTAAATCTAGAAAAAATGTTTGCAGAAAGTATGGCATGCAAGTTATTTGGACTTTACTTGTCTACGTTTTTAGAAAATGATAATAGCGAAATGGCGATAAAAGCAAGAGATAAATTTTTTAATTTCATAAAAACACAAGAGTTATAAAATTAAATGTTATAAATGCCACTAACAATGTAATGGCATTTATAACAGCTAGCAGCTTACTTGGCAAACCTCTCACGAACCTTCACACTTGCACCTTCAATCACTGCATCAAGTTCGCCACTAGCAGCTGAACTTTTAACAAGAGATAGCGTCTTCAAGAGATCATCAGCACTTGTGCATTCAATCGTGTTCTTGCCTTTTTGTAGTTCCAACACACGAGTCCCATACTTGATCTGAACGTATATCTTGCTGTTGTCTGTCCAAAACCATGGTGTTAGGCGTTTTTGTACTTCAATCTGAGTGCTTGCGCCACTAGCATCTTTCAC
>CAISYO010000261.1 GCA_903889745.1 uncultured Bacteroidota bacterium
ACTTATCAAGTAGTTCCGTATTTTTACTTTTCACACCTTGATTGCTTCGGGTTCCTAATGAGTTGATACAATACAAAATAAAAGTATTATCAATATCTGGCAAGGCATAATTTTTTGATTAACAATTCAAAACATACAAACGGATAAACTGATAAGAATGTATCATTAAATCATTCATTTCAAAAACAAGATTATTTATTACAGGTTGGACTAAATCACGATTGAGTAAAATAGATTTGAGCGTTGTTTTGATGGTTTTGTATGCGGGTTTATCATTATTCCTAAACTCTTTGAATTCGTCCTTCACCTTCTTCTTTTTGACCATTCTATATACTTACTAAATATTTTATTTTTAAATCCTTTTTATAAAAAACAATTATTCCTAAATGATTCCGTTTTTTTTATCTAATTCTTTTAATTTTTCTTTTCGTTTTAAATATGCCTTTTTATTTCTTTCCTTGATTACTTCTGGTGGAACAATATAATTGGTAATTTCTCTATAATCTTTGACTTTTTGTATAATTTCTTCTTTATTTTTTTCATAATATCTTTTTGTATTGTTTGTATATTTTTTAAGATGTTCTTGGGTTTGTATTAATTCATCTTTTGTTTTTTGTAATTCTTCTTCTAATAATTTATTTTTGGTTATAATTTCATCAACATTCATAGTTTAGTATAGTATGATAAATATTATTTATGTAATTTATCATAATATTTAATTCGTATTTTTGTGCGAACTTAAATATCCAAAGGTGGTATATGATTACGTGTAATTTAAAAGGGGGGCTAGGAAATCAACTATTCCAAATTTTTGCAATCATTGCATATTCGCTAAAGCACAGCCAGCCATTTAAATTTGTATACACTGATATGGTTCCTTCTGTTACCCCGCGACATAGTTACTGGGAGTCCTTTTTGAAATCCCTTAAAGCATTTACTATCCACGAATACCCCTCTACAAACACGAAAATAATCAGGTATCCTGATATGGATTATCGTGAATTGCCCACGTCATCAAGCGAACATACTATATTTGACGGATATTTTCAAAGCTATAAATATTTTGAAGAGAGACAGAACGACATCTTTCGGTTGATTCAGTTGGAAAAACAAAAGGCGGAATGTTTGACAAAGCATGGTAGCGCGAATTTAAAAAACACAATCTCAATGCATTTTCGTCTAGGCGATTATAAACATCTAGGCCATTTTCATCCGATTATGGGTGTTAATTATTATAAAAATGCACTTACATCTATTCTCTCGTCGTGCCAATATCAAAAGTGGAAGGTTGTGTATTTTTGTGAAGTGGAGGATAATAATGACGTGTTAAATATGATCAACCGCTTGGCCGAGGTTTTCCCATTATTGACATTTGAGAAGGCGTCTGACCAAATGGAAGACTGGGAGCAAATTCTTTTAATGAGCTGTTGCACCCACAATATTATTGCAAATAGCTCGTTTAGTTGGTTTGGCGCCTATTTCAATTCCAACAAGGACAAAATAGTGTGTTATCCGAATACAT
>CAISYO010000262.1 GCA_903889745.1 uncultured Bacteroidota bacterium
ATTTTTGAAAACACTAGAGGAGCCACCACCATTTGCTATTTTTATTTTAGCGACCACCGAAAAACATAAAATTCTTCCAACCATATTAAGTCGCTGTCAAATATTCGACTTTAGAAGAATCAATTCCAACGATACCGTTTTACATTTGGAGGAAATTGTTGGCAAGGAAAAAATTAAGGCTGAAAAAAATGCACTTCAGTTAATCGCTCAAAAAAGCGAAGGTTGTATGCGTGATGCTTTAAGTATCTTGGATAAAATTGTCAGCTTTTCCAATGGCGCTTTAACGTATGAAAATACGCTTGAGCATTTAAATATTTTAGACGAAGCCTATTACTTTAAACTATTAAAATTTTTAACGTCACAGGATTTGACTAGCGCTATGCTTTTGTATGACGAAATCAATCAAAAAGGATTTGAAGGCGACATGGTATTATACGGCTTAGCAGGTTTTATAAGAAATATATTAGTGTGTAAGGATCCAGCGAGTGCACATTTACTAGAATCTATTGAAGGTTGGCGTGAACAATACATCGAAACAGCAAATACAACTAGCACGCCTTATTTGATAAGTGCTTTAAATATTTTGAATGAATCCGAGATTCAATTTAAAATGGCACGCAACAAACGTTTACATGTGGAGCTCGCTTTAATTAAGCTCAATTTTTTACAACAAGCCATTGAATTAAGTATGTCAGAAGGCGAACTAGTAAAAAAAAAACTAGTTGACGTAAGCTATCCCATTAAAACAAAGCGCATTTTGCCATTAGGTAAAATGGTAGTGAATGAGCAGGCAAAATTAATGATCGAAACCGAAGCTCCCGTAATTCGCCCAGTAAAAACAGTGGCTCCTATCGAAACTATGGAAGCGACTACCCCACCATCGGAAAAAATTTCCATTCCAACAGCTACTACGCCCACCCATACCAGCAGCGCTGTCCCAACCAATGTGATAAGCGACATTGCAGGTAGCAATAAGCAGAATTTATTAGTCGCTTTACAACAAAAATATGGTTCGAAATATAATATCGAAGAGGTAAAGGAGCCCATTCCTTTAGAAATGGAAATACTAAAAAAGTGTTGGGATGATTATACAGCTTATCTATTAGATGCTTTAAAGCATTCCTCCGCCGGAACTTTCAAGTTAGCCATTTTGGAAATTTTAGACCCACTCCATTTTACCGTGACCGTTTCGGCGCTAACTGCTCAAAAATTTGTGGAACAAGAGCGCATGAATTTACTTGAAAAAATTTGGGAGACCTTCAATAACAGGGCCATACAGTTCTCTATATTGGTGGATGCTGGAGAAAAAGAAGATGTACCCCTTCATTTAAGATTAAACAGTAAGCAAAAATTTGAACGTATTGCTGAACAGTACCCATTGGTACAAGAGTTTAAAACCAGACTAAATTTAGAAATTCTATACTAATCATTTCAGTTGCGATTTATATTCGCCTATATAAACTAAGATGATTTTTTGCGAAACAACTACTATTTAAATATTGAAATTATAATTGTCTAGAAAGATAAATGAATTTTTATTTATAGCTTCGCCTTATTGTATCCTTTCTGTTTTAAATATTGAAATACTTTTTGACGGTGGTCACCTTGTATAATAATTTCCCCCTCTTTTACTGATCCACCCGTACCACAATGATTTTTTAAAGCTTTGCCAATACTTTCCATATCTGAAAGCTTGCCAACAAACCCATAAATAATAGTGACCGTTTTACCTGCACGATGTTTGGTTTCCAAAATAACCCGAAGTGGCTGTTCCCCATTAGGCAAGGTTTCCATCTCGTCCTCTGGAACTGTTGGAATAGC
>CAISYO010000263.1 GCA_903889745.1 uncultured Bacteroidota bacterium
ATATAAAAAAAAATTGTAAATAAAAATTATTTTTTATTAATTTTATCCAACAAATAATAATCTGCAATTATTAAAGCAGCCATAGCTTCTACAATAGGTACAGCTCTTGGTACCACACAAGGATCATGTCGGCCTTTGCCTTGTTGTTCAATGACTTCACCTTTATTAGTTAAAACTTCTTGTTTTTGTAACAATGTAGCAACTGGCTTGAAGGCAACACGAAAATAAATATCCATTCCGTTTGAAATTCCGCCTTGTATTCCTCCAGATAAATTCGTTTTTGTTGTACCATCTTCATTATATAAGTCATTATGCTGACTTCCTGTCATCGTTGCACCACAAAACCCGCTACCAAATTCAAATCCTTTAACTGAATTTATGGATAACATCGCTTTTCCTAATTCGGCATGCAATTTATCAAATACAGGTTCACCCAAACCTATGGGAACATTTTGAATGACACAAGTTATTATTCCGCCAACAGTATCTCCATCTTTTTTTACTTGCGTAATTAATTGCTCCATTTTTGCAGCTGTTTCACTATCCGGACAACGAACAATATTAGTTTCAATTAATGAAAAATCTAGATCTTGATATGGTTTATCGATAAAAACATCACCAACAGAAGATACAAAAGCATTAATTTTAATATTAGAAATTATTTGTTTAGCAATTGCACCCCCTACTACTCTAGAAGCCGTTTCACGAGCCGAACTCCTTCCTCCTCCTCTATAATCATGAATCCCATATTTTTTTTCATAGACATAATCTGCATGACTTGGACGATAGTTTTCTTTAAGATGCGAATAGTCTTCAGACTTTTGATTTTCATTAGGAATTATAAAACCTATTGGCGTACCAGTGGTTTTACCTTCAAAAATACCAGATAAAAATTGTACGGTATCCGATTCTTTTCTTTGGGAAACAATTTTGGATTGACCTGGCTTTCTTCGATCCATTTCTAATGCGATTTTCTCGAAATCAAGAAGTAATCCAGCGGGACAGCCATCAATAATTCCTCCTATAGCCTCTCCATGCGACTCACCAAAAGTGGTCAACTTAAATAATTTTCCGAAAGTATTTCCTGCCATAATTCATAAATGTATGTTATTACAAAGTTACTATATTTCTATAAATAGTAGGCCTACTTCAAAATTTAATCTAAATATTAAATTATATGAAACTATTGGCATATTATTTGCAATAATTGACTATATTTATAAAAAAAAATAATATGAAAAAAGTTATTTTATCTACTTTTATGCTATTTGGAATAGCATTTAGTTCCCAAGCACAAGACATTTCTAAAAATGCAATCGGTTTACGTTTAGGGGATAACGATGGATTTGGTACTGAAATTTCGTATCAAAGAGGTTTAAGTGCAAATAATAGATTAGAACTAGACTTGGGTTGGAGGAATAGTAAAGAAGTTGACGCCATCAAATTAGCGGGTTTATACCAATGGGTATGGAACATTGACAAAGGATTTAATTGGTATGCTGGAGCTGGTGGAGGTATTGGAAGTTGGAGTTATTCTATTAATGGACAAAAAGATAATGGTACATTTTTATTTATTGCCGGAGATTTAGGAATTGAATATAATTTTGACTTTCCATTGCAATTATCGCTAGACATAAGACCTGAAATTTATTTAAACTCAAATGATTATAGAGAAAATAATTTTGGACCCGATTTAGCATTAGGCGTTCGCTACAAATTTGATTAAATTATGTATAAAAAAGGCTCCCTAACAGGAGCCTTTTTTATTATTCAATGATTAAACTTTTTGCCTTTGGTATTATTGTAATACAATACGGATTTGTTATTGCCATTGTAACTGGTTTTCCAGCCTCAGGAAAAGTCTCATTTTTTTTAACCAATAAAATATCTTTTTCCCAATGGATTGACGAAACATCAATTGAGTAACCCCCAGTGTTTTTTTGTCCTTGATACAGGATGATAATATCATTTTCTTTAAAATTGACAGTAACTAATTTATTAAATTCAGATTCGTCAATTTTTAAAGATTCAATTAATTTGATATAATCTTCATTATTAGTTACGTGAACATATCCCGACTTTTCATTTCCACTGTATGAATTTTTATAAATTGTAGAGAAAGTTGGCTGTACAACATTTACCTTTGGAGCAATGCACGAAGTGAAAAATAAAAATAGTAGTGAGAGTGCTTTAATCATTTTTGGATTGAATTGCTAGATAATAAACTTGTTCATATAATGGCATAATTTGCTGAATATCAAATAATTTTGCGGTTGCTAAGGCATTAGCTTTAAATTGTTCAAGCAGTTTTTCATTCGTTAAAAGAGAAATAGCATCTCTGCTCATTTTTTGAACATCGCCTACATCGCTTAAATAACCTGAATAGCCCTCTTTATTTACTTCAGGTAAACCTCCTGAATTACTAGAAATAACGGGAACACCACAAGCCATTGCTTCTAGTGCCGCTAAACCAAAACTTTCGGTTTCAGAGGGAAGTAAAAACAAATCTGAAAAGCACAAAATCTTATCGATTTCATTACTATTTCCAAAAAAGATCACTTTATGCTGAATACCTAATTGTTGGCATAAATATTCAGCTTGCTCTTTTTCAGGGCCTTCCCCTACCATCATCAATTTAGAAGGCACTTCTTTCTGAATTTCATAAAAGATCTTAACCACATCTTCAATGTGTTTTACTTTTCTAAAATTAGAAATATGGGTTACAATTTTCTCATTTTCGGAAGCCATCAAAGATCGATGACAGGGAGAAATCTCTATCGTATTTTCTTTGGTTATTTCAATGAAATTTGGAATAACCACAATCTCATTTTTAATATCAAATAAACGATAGGTATCATCTTTTAAACTTTGTGAAACACTGGTTACTACATCTGATTTATTGATGCTAAAGCTTACCGCTGGTTTGTAAAATGGGTGATTTCCTACTAAAGTAATATCAGTTCCATGCAAGGTAGTCACCATAGGGATATGAATGCCTTCATCAGCCAACATTTGTTTTGCCATATAACCCGCATAAGCATGTGGTATCGCATAATGCACATGTAAAACATCAATTTTATATAATTTCACCATGTCTACCAACTTACTCGAAAGCGCTAATTCATAAGGTTGGTAATGGAAAAGCGGATATTCTGGCACATGTACTTCGTGATAATGCACATTTGGGTTCAACAAAGCTAAACGCACTGGCTGACTGTAAGTAATGAAATGAATTTCGTGTCCTCTTTTAGCTAATTCTAAACCAAGTTCAGTAGCAACTACGCCACTTCCGCCAAATGTAGGATAACAAACTATTGCAATTTTCATTTATTTATAATTTGAATTAAAATTACCACTTCTATTTTGGGTAATAATAAAATATATGTTAATTTATTTATTGAAAGCTTTTTCGTAGGTTTCAATCCATTCGGCAACCGACATTTTTTTGGCTAATTCTCCAATTAATTCGAAGGGAATATTTTCAGGCTTTTTAATTCGTATGCAACTTTTACCAATGTCTAATTTTTGTTTGGAATGTTTTGGATATTCTGATACAAACCAATCATACAATTCAGGTTTTGCATAAATTCCCATATGATAAAAATTGATGCTATTTTTTTGACTCGCAAATGACATAAAAGGTAAGGGAAATTCAGGCGAACAATGATACCCTTTTGGGTAAATAGAATGCGGAACAACGTATCCTATCATTCCGTAACTAATTTCTTCTTTAAATCCTTCTGGAAGATTTTCTAAAATTATTGTTCTTAATTGCTGTAACGCTGCTCTTCTATCTTCTGGAGCTTCGTTGATGTATTGATCTACAGTGGTTGCTTTTGAAGTCATATTAATGAATTATTGCTTCATAAATTACTTTTTGAATATTTTCTCTGATATTCTCTTTTGATAATTTATTGGATGCATTAGAATCAGGATAGGTTCTATTTGATAAAAATACATACACAATTTCTTGTTCAGGATCAGCCCAAGTCATGGTTCCAGTAAAGCCCGTGTGACCAAAACTTGTTAACGAAACACAGCCACATGTTGGTCCTTCTGCACCTAATTGTGGTTTATCGAAACCTATACCTCTCCTATTACCATCTTTACAAAAATAGCAAGTATTAAATTTTTGTAAGGTTGTTGCCGATATATATTGCTTTCCACCATAACTTCCTTTTTGTAAATACATTTGCATCATTTTAGCGATGTCTAAAGCGTTTGAAAATAATCCGGCATGACCCGAAATTCCGCCTTGCATTGCAGCAGCCATATCATGAACATAACCATGAACGGGCTGGTATCTAAAATAGGTGTCATTTTCAGTAGGTATGATTACATTTTTTTCAAATTGATGCAACGGATTATAAGTAATTGAAGTTGCTCCTATTTCGTCATAAAAATTATTCTTAGCTAAATATTCTAGCGATTTTTCATTTTGCTTTTCTAAATATTCTTTGAATAAAATAAAGGAAAAATCACTGTATTTGTATTGTTTTTTCGGAAGTAACGGACTGTCTGATATAGCTTTAATAATGGTATCGTTATAGTCTCTTCTTAAATATAAATCTTCGGCAACTTTTGATTGAAATTCAACTGTTGGCCTAGTTCTATAATATTTCTCACTTGGTCGATTTAAACTATCTAAAGTAGCTTTATAAAACGGAATCCACGGTTGAAAACGCGCTTGATGTGTTAACATATCTAAAACCGTTGCATCTTCTTTATTTGAACCTCTAAAAACAGGCAACATCGATTTTAATTTGGTTTCCAAAGTTATATTGCCCTTATCAAATTCTAACATCACATTTGGTAATGTGGCAATAATCTTTGTTAATGAAGCAATATCATATAAATCGGTGTTTTGAACTTTAGCAGCTCCATCCTCATAGGTATGATTTCCAAATGATTTCTGATAGATTACCTTTCCTTTTCTAGCAACAACTACTTGTAAACCAGGTGTCATTTTTTTATCAATTGCATAAGTGGCTATCGAATCTATTTGGGTTAAAATTTTAGAATTCATACCAACATTTTCAGGCACTTCAAAACCTAAACGCTCAATGGCTAGAGTTTCAATTCCTTCATTGACTTTAAAATGTTCTTCTATTGAAACAGGCAATTTTCCTTTTGCTCCAATTGCTCCAAAAATAATTTGAGGCACAACCGTTTGAGCAATAGCATTATTTTGATATCCAACAATAATCGTCTCAATGGATTCAAAATTTTTAATGTTTAATAACGAATAGGGTTTGGTGAAAAATGATAAAATTACATCGTTTTGTTTTGCAATTTGGTTAATCCAAAGTAATTCTCTGAACGTTAAATTATGATTTCTCCAAGCACCATCTGATTTATGATAACCAATAATAACCTTTGTATAATCTTGTAATTCTACTAATGCTGAATCTAAATTTTTAGTAGTAATTTCGGTTATCGAGGCATAATTTTTAAGCTTTGTTAGAAATACATCCGAAGTGTCATTTCCTAATTTTACGTAGGCAATTTTTTCTTTATTTAATTGTGCTAACGGAATTGATTTGGTTTCATTTTTTATAACCGTTACGGCATTTTCATACAACTGATAATTTAATGCTTCATACTCAATAGCATTTAAATCTTGATATAAATTATCTAAAGCGATCGGTTGATAGTTTTGTAAATTGGCCTTGTATTTATAAGCTAAAATTTTCTTTACCGAATAAGCTAAACGGTCTTCAGTTAATCTTCCGTCCGCTTTTGCTTCGTTAAATTTTTTAATGGCCACCGGAACATTTTCAGCAAAAAGCAATATATCATTTCCGGCTAAAAAAGCTTCTAAATCAATATCTCCAGGTTTTTTAAAGTTGCTTGCTCCTTTCATATTGAGGGCATCTGTAAAAATTAAGCCATTAAATTGCAGCTCGTTTTTTAGAATATTGGTAACCACATTATAAGAAATAGATGTGGGATAATTTTCTCTAGGCTCAAGACTTGGTACATTCAAATGCGCAACCATTATGCTTGTTAACCCATTCTTAATTAATTCTTTATATGGATACAATTCAACTTCATCTAACCGTGATTTATCAAATTGAACCGACGGAAGTGTATGATGTGAATCGGTAGAAGTATCACCATGACCTGGAAAATGTTTTGCAGTTGCATAAACGCCTTCATCTTGTAAACCTTTCATTAAAGCCAATGCTCGAAGGGTGACGTTTTCTTTTGTTTCTCCAAAAGAACGATTGCCAATAATAGGATTTTTCGGATTAGTATTAATATCTACAACTGGTGCAAAATTGAAATGAATGCCCATTCGCTTGGATTGTTTTGCCATTTGATTTCCTGCCTTTTCAATCAATTTCATGTCTTGAACCGCACCAAGTGTCATATTCCAAGGATATCGATAAGTAGAATCTAAACGCATGCTTAGCCCCCATTCTGCATCAATTCCAATAAACATCGGTACTTTAGATTTTGCTTGATAACGATTGGTTAGTTTTGCTTGTCTAACAGGACCACCTTGAAAAAATATTAAGCCTCCAATTTTATTATCTTCAATTAATTTATCAATCGATTTGTTATGCGCTTCATCTTTGTTAGAATAGGCGGCTACCATAAATAATTGTCCTATTTTTTCATCAAAAGAAAGTTGATTATAAACACTATCCACCCAAACTTCTTGCGAAAGATTAGATTTTATTTGTCCGATTGAACTAATTGAAAAAAGTAAAAAAACGAGTATATATCGCATGTAATCAATGTTTTTGTAATAAAAAAATCATCATTAAAGTTGAACTAATGATGATTTTCAAATATAGTGTAAATATTCGTTTCAGAAAAATCTATTGTGCCAACTTTCACCTGCAGGAACTTCCCAAAAATCTTGCCATTCTCCTACTGTGTTTACTAAATTATTAAAAACAATAGTATTAGCCGAAACTGCTTTTTCTTTAGCTAACTTTTTAAAATCCAATAAAGTCTTGAAGGCAACATGTTCACCCATTTTAAAAGTAACGTTCATTTTGTCTAATAAATCTACTGCATATTTTTGCTCTAAATGTTGAATAAACTGAACCGAGGCATCAATAGAACAACCTGTTGCCGCTTGCACTTCTTGATTGACAGCAATAATAATAAACCGATTGTATTTGGTAAGAAAAGAGGCCTCTAATGAATTTCCGTGAGCACTCCAATTTTCTAAAAACGATCCTAAATCTCGCTCAATATCTTGAATTTCTTCGTCAGAAAATTTTCTATTGGATTGATAAATCCAAATTTTAGCTTCTTCTGGTAATGTATCAAAGGGTACGTACATCTTTATAAATCTTTAGCATTAGCAATTAATTCGGCGATGTCATAGATTTTAACATCACTTTCTTTCTCTTTATGCTTTATTCCATCGGTTAACATGGTATTACAAAAAGGACAACCAGCAGCAATAATTTCGGGTTGTGTTGCTAGAGCATCTTCTGTTCTTTCAATATTGATTTCTTTGTTACCTTTTTCAGGCTCTTTAAACATTTGTGCTCCACCTGCTCCACAACATAAACCATTAGCACGTGATCGTTTCATTTCAACCAATTCGGCGTCTAATTTTTGAATTAATTCACGAGGCGCTTCATAAATATTATTAGCACGTCCTAAATAGCAAGGATCATGAAATGTAATGCGTTTTCCTTTAAATTGACCACCTTCAATGGTTAATTTTCCTTCATTTAATAATGATTTAATGAATTCAGTATGATGTAAAACTTCATAGTTTCCTCCTAATTCTGGATATTCGTTTTTTAAGGTGTTGAAACAATGAGGACAAGCCGTAACAATCCGTTTCACTTCATAAGCATTCATAACCTCAATATTGGTCACAGCTTGCATTTGAAACAAGAATTCATTACCTGCTCTTTTAGCGGGATCGCCAGTACAACTTTCTTCGGTTCCTAACACAGCGAAAGAAACATTGGCACTGTTTAAAATCTTTACAAAAGCTTTTGTAATTTTTTTTGCTCTATCATCAAAACTTCCAGCACATCCTACCCAAAATAAAACGTCTGGCTGTTTGCCTTGCGCCATCATTTCGGCCATTGTAGGAACTAATAAATTTTCTGACATAATTATAGTTTATAAAATTAAAAGTAGTTGATGTTTAAGCGATTTCTTTACTCAATATCATTTACTTATTTATTATTATTGATTTTCGTCATCAAATACTTGAATGGTTACTTCTTTATCAATTAAATCGGTAAATTTACCATTATAGCGAGTAGCTTTAACTAAATGATTATCTATCCAATGGTAATTTCCGCCCCTAGGTTTACCCATTACCATGCCGTGGTATTTGAATCCGTGTAAATTCAACCAATCTTCAGTAACGGCTCTATGCGTTTCAGTACGTGAAGTAAAAAAGAAAATAATATGGCCTTCATCATACCATTTATTTAATGTTATTAATGCATCAGGATAAACTGCAGCGGTAACCATTCTTTCAGGTTCTTCGTTAGGAATATCATCACAAATAGTTCCGTCAATATCGATTAAATAGTTCTTAATACCTTCTGGTAAAATTGGACTTAATTGTTCTCCATTTACAGATAATGCTTGTAATTTCCCTTCGATTTCTTCTTGTTTCATTGTATAAAATTGTTGTGTGTTTATGCTTCTGAAGACCAATTTAATCGGTCCATTTGATTGTATTGCCAAGGCGCACCATTATTCTCAATATTGGTCATCACATTATTTAATTCGTTTGGAGCGGCACTTTGTTCCATTACTAAATAACGACGCATGTCTATAATAATTGATAACGGACTAATATTAATTGGACATTCTTCAACGCAGGCATTACATGAAGTACAAGCCCATAGTTCTTCGGTTGAGATGTAATCATTCAACAACGATTTACCATCATCAACAAAAACACCTTTATTTAAATCGATGTTTTTTCCTACTTCTTCTAAACGGTCTCTTGTATCCATCATTATTTTTCTTGGAGACAATTTTTTACCCGTTTGATTAGCCGGGCAAGATGAAGTACAACGACCACACTCGGTACAGCTGTATGCATTTAATAATTGTACCCAATTTAAATCTTGCACATCGGAAGCACCAAATTTTGCAGGAACAGCAGAAGTATCAGCAGGCGCTCCAAATGGATCGGCATTTGGATCCATCATTAATTTAACTTCGTTGGTAACACTTTCTAAATTATCTAATTTACCTTTTGCATTTAAATCGGCATAAAAAGTATTAGGAAATGCTAATAAAATATGCAGATGTTTAGAAAAATATAAGTAGTTCAAAAAGATTAAAATACCAACGATATGTATCCACCAAGCTGCACGCTCAATTATTATTACTAACCCTTCACTCATCCCATTAAAAAGTGGCGCAATGTATTGTGAAATAGGAAAACTTCCTACTTGATTATAATGTCCTATTCCTAAGTTTTGCAAATGAAAATCAGCGGCATTCATTACTAAAAATAATGACATTAATACAACTTCTAAATATAAAATATAATTGGCATCATTTTTAGGAGCACCTTTTAAATCTGAGCCTGCAAAACGAGCCAATTTAATTGTGTTTCTTCTGATCCAAAAAATAAATACGGCAACAAGTACTAAAACCGCTAAAACTTCAAATGAACCGATTAATACATTATAAAATCCACCTAGAAAAGACAAAACACGATGCGTTCCAAAAAGTCCATCAATAATAATTTCAATCACTTCAATATTAATGATAACAAATCCTGCATAAACAATGATGTGTAAAATACCAGCAATTGGCCTTTTAACCATTTTAGACTGTCCTAAAGCAACCATAAACATGTTTTTCCATCGCTCAGATGGGTTATCTTTTCGATTGATAACTCTACCAAGATTAATATTTCGAATTAGTTTTTTTACGTTTATGGCAAAATAGCCTATACCAATTGCTAAAATTATTGCAAATAAAATATTATCTAAAAAATTCATAAAACGAATGGTTTATTTTTTAATTGTATCTTTAACAGGAGCTACGTAAGGTTTATTTTTCTTGCCAAATAAAGAAACGTTTACATAACGAGTTGGGTTTAATCGAAGGTCTTGCAACAATAATTCTAATTCTTTTGATGTTTTAGCAAAATTAGTGTACATGGTTTCATCTTTTATCAATTTACCCATAGTGCCATTGCCTTGCTCTAACTCAGCCATAATTTTATCAACCTTAGCTAAAGTTTTTTCTAAATTTCTAACTGTTTGACCCAAATTTGCTTTTGCTAAAGAATCTGATATTGTTGCAAAATTTCCAGATACTTTATCAACATTATTAAGGGTATTATTTAACTTAGATTTGTTTTCAGCAAGTAATCCATTAATATTTTTTGATGCCACACTAAATTCCGATAAGGTTGTGTTTAGCGATGCGATGCTATTTTTAAGATTTTGGCGTGTTTGCGTATCTAAAATATCATTAACATTAGAGAATAATACATCTGCATTTTCAAGTAATTGTTGGATTTTAGCTTGTAATGGTTCTAGCTGTTGAGCTAAAGCATCTGTAAGTCCTAATTTGCTTGAAGCTTGCAAATAATCACCTGACACCGTGTAATTTTTATCTAAAAGATTTGGTTTAATTGCAATTTGTCTACCGCCTACTAATCCAGAATCATAAATTTCAGCAATACTCGTTTTGGCAATTGGAAAATCTGTAGTAATGTGAAGTTCAACTAATAATTTCCCATCGGGATTAATTGAAATTGAATTAACTTTTCCAATAGTCAAACCATTTAAAGTAACCGGTGCAGAAGGAGCTAACCCAGCAACATTTTCATAGACTACAAACAATTTATTGCTGTTGTCAAATAAATTTTTCCCTTTCAAAAAACTGTATCCCCAAATAAATAATATAATGGATATAATAACTAATACGGCAGTTTTAATTTCTCTAGATACTTTCAAAGTAATATAATTTTTAACAAAATTAATCTTTTATTTTATTTTAATGGCTTCTGATAGGCTTATTTTTACACCATCTTTATAGGCAACAATGTAAGCCGATTCAAATCCTTTTTTCTTAGCTTCTTCTAATCTTTTTTGAGCTGCCTCGTACTTTTTTTCTTGACTAAAATAATATTTGAACAATTTACCAGCGGGTTCTTTAAAAATGGGTGATAATCCTTTAAAGTCAACAGCTGTTGGATCTAGATCATTAGGGCTTGCTGAAATTTGTACTTTATAAACAATTCCTTTAGAACTTATTACTGTTGGTTTCACTTGTTCTTTTTGTTCCGTTTTTTCTTCGTTCTTTTCTTTGTTAATCGATACAACTGGTTTAGATTCTTTTGTAGCAGCAAAAAATTCTTTTTTATATTGAATGATTGATCCCGCAATAGCTTCGGCTAATTTTTCTTGACCTTCATCCGAATTCAAAAAAGCACCTTCTTGTTTATTTGAGACAAACCCCATCTCTATCAACACTCTAGGCATGGTTATTTGACGTAATACTAAAAATCCAGCTTGTTTTACTCCTCTATTTTTATTTTTTGTCTTCTTCGTAAAAAAGTATTGTACTTTGTCTGCTAATTCAATACTCTGATCTAGATATTCTTCTTGTAAAATATTAATTCCAATAACCGATTCAGGCGATTTTGGATCAAATCCATCATATTTAATTTTATAATCTGATTCTAAAGTAACAACTTGGTTTTCATGTTTAGCCACTTCTAGGTTAGATGCATTTCGAGTAATCCCCATAACATAAGTTTCATTTCCAGAAGCAGCTTCACTTTTATTAGCGTTACAATGCATGGAAACAAAAATACTTCCTTTAGATTTATTTGCAATCGTTGCTCTTTGTTGTAATTCTATAAAAACATCTGAACGTCTGGTATATATGACTTCGATTTGTGGGTCTTGTTCTAAAAGGGCTCCCACTTTCAAAACGGTTTTTAAAGCAATATTTTTTTCAATATTTCCATGATAAACTGCGCCATAATCTTTACCCCCATGCCCAGCGTCCAAAACAACTTTAAATTTAGATGTTTGTCCGTATCCAATTAAGACACAAAATAATGAAAGGAAAAATGTTGCTTTTTTAATCATAATTTATTTATTGTCAAAAGTTACTATATAAGCAGATTTATACCCTTTACTTTTTGCTTCGGCCAATCGCTTTTTACAAGCTTCATAATCTGTTTCATCACCATAAAAGTATTTATATATTTTTTTTTCTTGGGTAAATGAAATAGGCTCTAAACCCTTAAAGTTAGATGGTTTAGTATCTATTTTTTTAGTTCCAGCTTCTAGTTGAACTTTGTAATGAATTCCTTTTAATTCATGAGTTCTATCGTTATCATTGTTAGATACAGTTGCTGTATGTGGCGTAGATTCAATTGGTGCAATTACAGACTCATTAGTATCTGAAGGACTAAAAAAAGTATTTTTATAAGTAAGAATAGCATTAAAGATGGATTGTGCCATTTCATCTTTTCCAGCATCTGAACTAATGTAAAGTCCTTCATCTGGATGAGAAACAAAACCTAATTCAATTAATACGCCAGGCATTACTGTTGCATCCAACACCCAAATAGGTTGCTGTTTTACTCCTCTAGAAAAACGATCAGTTTGAACAAAATTCTTTTCAATTTCTGAAGCCAATTCGATACTTTGTCCTAAAAATTCTTCTTGTAGTATCTTCAAACCTAATAATGTTTCAGGATTATTAGGGTCAAATCCTTTATATTTTTGATTGTAATCATCTTCAAGAAAAATAACACCATTTTCTTTCTTAGCGATATCTAAATTTGTATCGGTTCTAGACATTCCCATTACAAACGTCTCTGTTCCTTTTGCAGCCGTACTTTTAACACCATTACAATGTACTGAAATGAATAAATTGGCTTTTGCTTTATTTGCAATATTTGCTCGTTCTCTAAGTTCTATGAAAACGTCTGTTTTTCTTGTATAAACAACTTTAACACCCTTATGTTGTTCTAACATTTTTCCTAATCGTAAAACGACATCAAGAACAATGTCTTTTTCTCTAATATTTCCTCTCATTGTTCCAGGGTCTTTTCCACCAT
>CAISYO010000264.1 GCA_903889745.1 uncultured Bacteroidota bacterium
CTGATTCAACAGCTCCATACTCTTCAAAATAACCTCTTAAATCTGCTTCCTCTACACTGAAAGGAAGACTTCCTACAAAAATGTTCATCTATGAAAAATTTAATTCCTTACAAAGGTAGGCTATTTAATGTTGCAAAAGCCTTAAACTTTGAAATATTTTCAAAAACAACGCTTTTTAACTAAAAAATTCAAAATCAAAAGGTTAGATTTTTAAGAAATTTTTAATGTTAGGTAACTTTTCTAATAGCCAACGTAATTTATTCTAAAATCTATGTTGGAATTGAATCACGAAAAGTAGGATAATACTCTCTCTTGATTATAAGGTTTTGGATGTAATGATATAAGGAAATTTGAATTTGAACTTATAATTGAACTTGAATTTGTATTTTTGTACCGAAATTTTGTATTATGATTGTACTTAAAACCCTTGAAGAAATTGAATTGATGCGCGAAAGTGCCTTAATCGTTTCTAAAACACTAGGCATGATTGCTAAGGAAATCAAACCTGGTGTTACTACTTTACATTTAGACAAATTAGCAGAAGATTTTATTCGTTCACACGGAGCAGAACCTGCTTTTTTAGGAATGTACGGATTTCCAAATTCGCTTTGCATGAGTCCGAACACACAGGTAGTTCATGGGATTCCAAATGCTATTCCTTTACAAGAAGGTGATATTATTTCGGTAGATTGTGGTGCTTTGAAAAATGGATTTTATGGTGATCATGCCTATACTTTTGAGGTGGGAGAAGTGGATTCAGCTACCAAAAAATTATTAAAAATTACAAAAGAATCTCTTTATGAAGGGATTCGTGCTACTAAAGTGGGCAATCGTTTAGAAGATATTGGAAATGCGGTTCAAGTATATTGTGAGGCTAATGGATATGGAGTTGTGAGAGAGTTGTGCGGGCATGGTTTAGGCAGAAAAATGCACGAAGACCCAGAAGTGCCTAACTATGGAAAACGTGGTCGTGGAAAAAAATTAGTGAACGGAATGGTTATCGCAATCGAGCCGATGATTAATATGGGAACAAAAAACATTAAGCAACACAAAGACGGTTGGACCATTACCACTGCCGACGGAAAACCGAGTGCGCATTTTGAACACGATGTGGCAATTGTAGATGGAAAACCTGAATTATTATCAACCTTTGCATATATTTATGATGCTTTAGGAATTGTAAGTAATGAAGAAGATGGATTGAGACAAAAACCTTTAATTTTATAACACAGAGATTCACAAAGAAATCACAATGCTACGCAAAAAATATTTTCAATATGAATGAGTTAAGTGAGGAAATAAATAATTTATCATATCAAATAATTGGCTGTGCAATTGAAGTTCATAAAATTCTTGGGCCAGGACTTTTAGAATCTGCTTATCAAAATTGTTTAATTTTCGAATTAAAAAAGGCTGGCTTTAAAGTAGAAAAAGAAATTTCCTTACCAATCACATACAAAAGTATTGAGCTAGACCATGGTTATAGAATTGATTTACTAGTAAATAATCAAATTGTAATAGAACTTAAAACAGTAGAAGAGCTAAACGAGGTTCACAAAGCTCAGGTATTAACTTATTTAAAGCTCGGTGATTTTCCTTTGGGTCTTTTAATTAATTTTAATTCTAAAATCCTTAAAAATAATATTAAACGATACATTAACACGTAAAAAACAGAAACTTTGAGAATCTCTGTTAATCTTTGCGAATCTCTGTGTAATAAAAAATGAAAAAACTTTTTAAACTTATATTAAATACCATTCCTCGACCAATATTGATTCGGTTGAGTATTGTGGTGCGTCCTATTTTAGCTTTTTTGTTAATAGGAAACCGTTTTACCGATCCCATTGATGGAAAAAGTTTTCGAATGTTTTTACCCTACGGATATGGAACGCAACGAAACAACGTTTTGTCACCCAGTACACTTTCGTTAGAAAGACATCGCTTATTGTGGTTGTATTTAAAAAATGAAACCGATTTTTTTACTGCACCAAAAAAAGTATTGCATTTTGCACCCGAACAAGAATTTTACAAACGTTTTAAAAAACAATCGAATTTAAATTATACCACAACCGATTTGTTTTCGCCTTTAGCCGATGTAAAAGCCGACATCTGTAATTTACCTTTTGAAGATAATTCCTATGATTTGATTTTGTGCAATCACGTTCTAGAACATATTCCAGATGATACGAAAGCTATGCAAGAATTATATCGTGTTTTAAAACCGGGTGGCATGGGAATCTTTCAAATTCCTCAAGATTTATCAAGAGCAACTACTTTTGCTGATGATTCAATAACCGATCCTAAGGAACGCGCGAAAATATTTGGTCAATATGACCACGTTAGGGTTTACGGAAGAGACTACTTTGATAAATTGAGAAGCATTGGTTTTAAAGTAGACGAAGTAAATTATACACAAACAATTTCAAGCGATTTAGTTGAAAAATACTGTTTAGCAAAAGGCGAAATTATTCCAGTTTGCTACAAATAAATAAAATAAAGAGGTTAATTTTATAAATTAACTCTTGGAGTTGCAGACCTTAAAATTGTTTGCTATTTTTACAAGGATTAAATTTTTTCAAATGAAAAATTATTGGCTCCTTTTTATAGTACTTTTTTTTTCAATTTCTTTAATAGCACAATCTGTTGAAGAACAAAATCCACCGTTTAACATTAAAACAATTTCTTTTGTTCAAAATGGTAGAAATGTTATTCCGTTTTTTAAATTGGGCGATACATTTGAAATTCAATTTGATGATTTATACAGCGATGAAGCCGATTATTATTACACAATAACACATTATAATTCCGATTGGAGTGGTCCATCAAATTTATCCAAAGCCGAATACTTAACAGGAATGGACAATCAACGAATAATTACCTATCAAAATTCATTCAATACATTACAGCTTTATTCGCATTACAATCAAGTTTTTCCAAATAAATTCAATCAAATAATAAAAAGTGGTAATTATCTACTTACCGTTTTAAATGATGAAAGTGAAGTTGTTTTTTCCAGAAAATTTATTTTATACGAAGAAGAAACTCGAGTGGGACTTATCATTAGAAGATCGCGTGATTTTGAAACTATTGATACAAAACAAAATATTGAATTGACCATAAATTATGTCGATAAAATTTTACAAAATCCAATTCAAAATATAAAAGTAACCTTATTTCAAAATGGAAATTGGAAAACTACTATTTCAGGAATTAAACCACAATATACATTAGGTTCAGAATTGATCTATAGATATAATAAAGAAACGCAATTTTGGGGCGGAAACGAATGCTATACAATTGATAATAAAATTATTCGAGCCACAAACAATACAGTCTATAAAGTAACTTCGGGCGATAATATTTATAACACCTATTTATATACAAATATTCCAAGAAAAAACAGTATTTACACGTATTTTCCAGATATTAATGGCAATTTTTTTATTCAAAATGCTAACTCAAACAATCCCGAAACGGAAGCCGATTATACCTGGGTTTATTTTTCTTTAGACGCTCAAATTGCACTTGAAAAAGACCTATTTGTTGTCGGAATGTTTAATAATTATGCTCTTTCTGAAGATTCAAAAATGGAATATAATGCTGCCACTAAACGATATGAAAAAGCACTATTATTAAAGCAAGGTTTTACAAATTTTCAATATATTTTAGCAGATAAATCAGGGAAAATTGACTTTAAAAATGCAATAGATGGAAATCATTTCCAAACCGAAAACAACTACACAGCCCTTATCTATTACAGAGGTAATAATGAACGCTATGATAGGGTAATAGGAATTGCGAATACCAATAGTGAAGAAATTAAAAATTAATTAGAAATAATTGATTTACATCATTTTATAAAAAATTAGCATTCGCTTAACAAAAAAAAGGATATATTTCGTAATTTTGAAAAAAGATTATTAATTAATGGTAAGTCAAATTACAAGAGGAATAAAAATTTCGGTTTTAACTAGTTTTGAAGGTACTTACTTCAAAAACTATAAAATTCATTATGCCTTTACGTACCAGGTAACGATTGAAAATCAAAGTAAAGATTCTGTTCAACTTAATTCGCGCCATTGGGAAATTTATGATGCGCTAAATGATATGGAAATGGTTGACGGCGAAGGTGTTATTGGCAAAAAACCAGTTTTAAAACCTGGCGAAGCATATACTTATTCTTCAGGTTGCTTATTATCTTCACCTATTGGAGCCATGAAAGGTCATTTTAATATGGTAAACTTTACTTCTACACGAAGTTTTAAAGTTGAAATTCCGGCTTTTAAATTAGGAGCGCCTTTCGCTCTAAATTAATATTATTTTTTTTAAACTCTCATAAGGTAACTTTTGTTATCGATTATTCAAAATTTACTTTGTATTTTTGTATTCGTTTACGATAAACACACAAATTAGCACTCAAAATTGTATAATTTTCACCCTAAGATACTGTTCTAAACAAGTGAAGCAAAAATAGAAAACCATGTTAAAAGGATTTTTTAATGTACCCAAAGCGGTTAATGAACCCGTAAAATCATACGCACCAGGTTCTGTAGAAAGAACAAAAGTTGCTGAAACTTATAAAACCATGTGGAACGCTTCAGTAGAAGTGCCACTTTATATTGGTAGCGAAGAAATTAAAACGGGAAATACCAAAAAAATGACAGCCCCACACGATCACCAACATGTAGTGGGAATTTATCATCAAGCAGACAAAGCGTTAGTTGAAAAAGCCATCACATCTGCATTAGAGGCTAGAAAAAAATGGGCCGCGATGGCTTGGGAAAACAGAGCAAGTATTTTCTTAAAAGCTGCCGAATTATTAGCAGGGCCATACCGCGCAAAAATCAATGCAGCTACTATGATTGCGCAATCAAAAACAATTCACCAAGCCGAAATTGATGCCGCCTGTGAATTAATTGATTTCTTACGTTACAACGTAGAATTCATGACTAAAATATATGCTGACCAACCCACTTCTACATCAGACATGTGGAATAGAGTTGAATACAGACCTTTAGAAGGTTTTGTGTATGCAATTACACCTTTTAACTTTACCGCTATTGCTGGAAATTTACCTTCAAGTGCCGCTTTAATGGGCAATGTTGTCGTTTGGAAACCAGCAGCAACACAAGTTTATTCGGCTAATGTAATTATGCAAGTTTTCAAAGAGGCAGGCTTACCAAACGGTGTTATCAATATGGTAATGGGAGATTCTGGAATGGTTTCTGATGTTATTTTATCAAATCCGCATTTAGCAGGAGTTCACTTTACAGGTTCAACTGGCGTTTTTAATGATATTTGGAAAACTATCGGAACTAATATCGCAACCTATAAAACCTATCCAAGAATTGTAGGTGAAACCGGTGGAAAAGATTTCATCATTGCGCATCCATCTGCAAATCCAGTGCAAGTTGCAGTAGGAATTGCTCGTGGCGCTTTTGAATTCCAAGGACAAAAATGTAGTGCCGCTTCTCGTGTTTATGTACCACAAAGTTTATGGCCAGCTGTTCAAACTCAATTAGAATCTGATTTAAAATCAATGAAAATGGGATCGCCGGAAGATATGAGTAATTTTATTACGGCGGTTATTTCTGAAGCTTCCTTTGATAAATTAGCACGTTACATTGACCAAGCTAAAAAAGAAAGCGATGCCGAAGTAATCATGGGCGGAAATTATGATAAATCAAAAGGTTATTTCATTGAACCAACGGTTATTTTAACTTCTAATCCAAAATACGCAACAATGGAAACGGAATTATTTGGACCTGTAGTTACGATTTATGTGTATGAAGATGCAAAATGGTCTGAAACATTGAAATTAGTGGACGAAACTTCAGAATACGCTTTAACTGGTGCGGTATTTAGCCAATGTCGTTATGCGGTGGAAGAAGCAACCGTTGCACTACAAAATGCAGCAGGAAACCTCTACATCAACGATAAACCAACAGGCGCTGTAGTTGGCATGCAACCCTTTGGAGGTGCAAGAGGTTCAGGTACTAACGATAAAGCCGGTTCAGCACAAAACTTATTGCGTTGGGCTTCTGTTAGAACTATCAAAGAAACATTTGTAACACCAGAAGATTATAAATATCCGTTTTTAGGATAATTCGAAGTACTAGTTTAGAAGTACGAAGTACAAAATAAAAACCCGATTTTCAACTGAAAATCGGGGTTTTTTATATTATTTTTCCTTTCACCCATCACCTAACACCCATCACCCAAAACTACTTCTTAAACTTCAACGGCAAATGCACCACTTTCTTTGTTTCAAAAAATTCATCGGTAAAGAAATCCGATAAATTATATTCTGAAGCTTTTGGAAAAGCCGCTAATTCTTCGGTTAAATCGCCGCCTTTTAAGTATAAAATACCATTGGCTAATTCGTGGTGTTGCTTTTTAGCCACTTTGTCTTCCACCCAATTTACAAAATCGGGCATATTGGTTACAGCACGACTTACGATGAAATCAAATTCTTGCTTTACCAATTCGGCACGTTTTTGTTCGGCTTTTACATTTTTCAATCCTAACCCAGCAACAACTTCATTGACTACTTTTATTTTTTTTGCAATAACATCAATCAAATAAAAATCAACTTCAGGATGTAAAATAGCCAATGGAATTCCGGGAAAACCACCACCAGTTCCAACATCCATAATTCTAGATCCTGGACGAAATTCGATAATTTTTGCAATTCCTAATGAATGTAAAACGTGACGCGTATACAATTCGTCAATATCTTTTCTTGAAATGACATTAATCTTGGCATTCCAATCTTCATATAATGCTTGCAATTTTTGAAACTGAAGTATTTGAATTTCAGTTAAATTAGGAAATTGACTTAAAATGGCTTCCATTCGTTAAATTTTCCACAAAAATACGTATTTTGGTTAATAAAAAGTGTGGAATATCTTAAATGAAAAAATTATAATAATTATCTTTGACAAAATTTGAATTTTTACATATGAATACAGCAACACCTGTTTTTTCAAAAGACGACAATCTAAAATTCTTTAGAACCCTTAATAAAAGAGTAAACGATTATTTTAAAGAAAATAAACTAGACAAAACTGGAAATTGGAAACTTCACGTAAAAACCATTGTAATGTTTGGTCTTTTCCTAACTCCTTATTTCTTTTTATTAGCAATGGATATGCCGTTTTGGACTTATTTATTGCTTAATGTAGTAATCGGAATTGGTATGGCCGGCGTAGGAATGAACGTAATGCACGATGGTAATCACGGTGCCTATTCAACCAAGTCTTGGGTAAACAAATTAATGGGCGGAAGTATTTATATATTAGCTGGAAATGTTTATAACTGGCAAGTACAGCACAATGTTTTGCATCATACTTATACTAATATTATTGGTCATGATGAAGATTTAGAAGCAGGAAGAATATTACGTTTTTCAAAAACAGCTAAATGGTACAGTCATCATAGATTCCAACATTATTATTCGGTTTTCTTATATGGATTATTAACGTTTAACTGGGCTATCACAACTGATTTCCTTCAAATGAAACGCTATTTGAAACGAAAATTATCATATGGAGAAGCAAAAAGTCCAGCTTTTCAATGGACAACTTTAGTAATTACAAAAGTAATTTACTTTTCAATTTGGTTAGTTTTACCAATGGTTTTAGGAATTACGTGGTGGAAAGTTTTATTAGGTTTCGTTGTAATGCACTACACGGCTGGCGTGATTTTGAGTGTTGTTTTCCAATTAGCTCACGTGGTGGAAGACACCATTAATCCGTTACCAGATGAAAGCGGAGAAATCGAAAATACATGGGCAATTCATCAATTATTTACTACTGCTAACTTTGCGCCTAAAAACTGGATTGTAAACTATTATACCGGTGGTTTGAATCACCAAATTGAACACCATATTTTTCCTAATATTAGTCACGTTCACTACAACAAAATTGCTGAAATTGTAAAACAAACAGCAGTAGAATGTAACTTACCGTATCACGAGTTTAAAACCACTCGTGCCGCTATTGCTTCTCACTTCAAACATTTGAGAGAATTAGGAAGAAAACCACAATTAGCATAAGATTAACGATTTAGGAATTAAGATTTTTGATTTAAGAACTTGATTCAAGTCATTTCATTTTTTTGATTAAACAAACACACAACTATGAACCCGTTATCGGACAGAATTAACAACTTAGCCGTTTCACAAACATTAGCAATGGCGGCTTTAGCAAGAGAATTAAAAGCACAAGGAAAAGACATTATCAGTCTTAGTTTAGGAGAACCAGATTTCAATACTCCTGAATTTATTAAAGAAGCTGCAAAAAAAGCGATCGACGAAAACTACAGCACCTACACACCTGTGGAAGGTTACTTAGAGTTAAAAGAAGCTATTTGCAAAAAATTTAAAAGAGATAATAATTTAGACTATAAACCATCACAAATTGTAGTTTCTACCGGAGCTAAACAATCATTATATAACATCGCTCAAGTTATGCTAAATGATGGTGATGAAGTAATTCTACCTGCACCTTATTGGGTTTCTTATTTCGAAATTATCAAACTTTCTGGTGGTGTTCCGGTTGAAGTACCAACATCTGTAGAAAGTGATTTTAAAATTACACCCGAACAATTAGAGGCAGCAATCACACCAAAAACAAAAATGATGTGGTTCAGTTCTCCTTGTAATCCAAGTGGTTCGGTTTACAATCGTGAAGAATTAACTGCTTTAGCTAAAGTATTAGAAAAACATCCACACGTATATATAGTTTCGGACGAAATTTACGAGCACATTAACTTTTCTGGAACTTTCTGTAGTATTGGCTCTATTCCAGGTATGCTTGAAAGAACGATTACAGTTAACGGAGTGGCGAAAGCTTTCGCTATGACAGGTTGGAGAATTGGTTATATCGGAGCACCCGAATTCATTGCAAAAGCGTGTACCAAAATTCAAGGTCAAGTAACTTCAGGAGCTAATTCAATAGCGCAAAGAGCAACAATTACTGCTGTTGAAGCAGATCCAAGTGTATTGAACGAAATGGTAATGGCATTCAAAAATCGTAGAGATTTAGTAGTTGGATTAGTAAAACAAATTCCAGGATTCAAATTGAATGTTCCAGAAGGAGCGTTTTATGTTTTCCCAGATGTTTCTTACTATTTTGGAAAAACTGTAAAAGGCACCGAAATTAAAAATGCAACTGATTTCTCGATGTTCTTGTTAGCAGAAGCAAATGTTGCAACCGTAACAGGAGACGCTTTTGGAAATCCAAATTGTATTCGTTTCTCTTACGCAACTAGCGAAGCTTTATTAACAGAAGCGATGAAAAGAATTAAAGAAGCGGTTTCTTAAATCAAAAAATATATTCAACACGAATTATACAATAGTGTAATTCGTGTTTTTTTATGTTCAAAATTCAAAAAAAGCGAACTCGAATTAGAAATCTCGAATTTTTTATAAGAACTTTGCATACTTTTTTGGGCAAATTCCAAATAATTAAAGCTTTACTAATGAAGAAGAAGATTGAAATTTTAGCGCCTGCAAAAAATTTAATACAAGGAATAGCAGCCATAAATAGTGGTGCTGATGCCGTTTATATTGGCGCTCCTTTATATGGTGCTCGTTCAAATGCTACCAATTCTGTTGAAGATATTGCCGAGTTAGTAAAATATGCACATTTATTTAACGCTCAGGTTTTTGTGGTTATCAATACGATTTTATACGATAATGAATTAGAACCTTGTCGTCAGTTGATTTGGAAATTATATGAGATAGGCGTAGATGCTTTAATCATTCAAGATATGGCAATTATGGAAATGGAATTGCCTCCAATCGTATTACATGCCAGCACGCAAGCTAACAATCGGGATGCAGATAAAATTAAATTTTTGGCTGATGCCGGAATCAAACGTGTCGTTTTAGCTCGTGAATTAAACTTACATCAAATCAAAGAAATCAGTGAAGCTTCTGATGTAGAATTAGAGTTTTTCGTAACGGGTGCTTTATGTGTTTCGTTTAGCGGAAATTGTTATATGAGTGTTGCCAATGGAGAACGTTCAGCAAACAGAGGTTCTTGTGCACAAAATTGCCGTTTACCTTATAATTTAATTGACGGAAATGGTGACACTTTAATCAAAAATAGTCATTTACTTTCGATTAAAGATTTTGATGTTTCGGATCAAATTCCAAATTTAGTCGAAGCTGGAATTAGTTCGTTTAAAATTGAAGGACGTTTGAAAGACATTGTATATGTAAAAAATAATGTTTCCTATTTACGTCAGAAATTAGATGCTTTTTTAGCTAAAAATCCTGAAAAATACACCAAAGCTTCTTCTGGAAAATGCACGTATTTATTTGATTCTTCATTAGATAGAACCTTTAATCGTGGTTATACCGATTATTTTGTAAACGAAAGACATCAATCAATTGGTTCCTGGGAAAGTCCAAAATCTAAAGGGCAATACATTGGAAAACTGATAAAAACTGTTGGAAATTCCTACCAAATTGAAAATGGCGAATTATTAAATAATGGTGACGGATTGTGTTTTATCAACGAAAACAATGAAGCCGAAGGAATTTACGTTAACCGTGCTGAAAACGGAATTATTTATCCAAATGTATTGAAAGAAATCAAGGAAGGCACGTTCATCTATAGAAATAACGATGCCGCTTTCATTAAATTGGTAGAACGTGAAGACAGTGCCGTTCGAAAAATCAGTACCACTTTAGTATTAAAAGAAAACGAAACGGGTTTTGAATTAATCGCAACTGACGAAGATGGAAATGTAAGTATTGTGAATTTGTTTCACCCAAAAGAACAAACTAAAAACAACGAATCTTTAGTTGAAAATTTCAAAGTTAATTTAGCAAAAACAGGATTTACTCCTTATACAGCTGATGAAATTACGATTGAATTTTCTCAGAATTGGTTTTTACCGATTTCAAAAATAAACGAAATGCGAAGAACCGTTTTCGAACAATTATCTGAAATTCGTTTAAATAATTATGTTCGAAAGGAGCATCAAATGGTAAAAACATCACATCCTTATCCAGAAACTAAATTGGATTTTATGTACAATGTTTCCAATAAAACGGCTCGAAAATTCTACGAACGTCACGGAGTAACTGAAATTGAAAAAGCATTCGAATTACAATGGGATCCGGGAAAATCGCGCGTAATGACTACCAAATATTGTATTAAATACGAATTGGAACGCTGCCCAAAATACCATCCAGAACATCGAGATAAAAAAGTAAAAGAACCATTGGTTTTAAAACAAGGCGAATTAGAATACAAACTAAAATTCAATTGCAAACCTTGCGAAATGGAAATTTGGGAAAAAGATGCCGAATTTGAAATTGAAGAGGAAGATTAAATTCATACAAATGGAAAATACAGTTTTACATAAAGCAAACACAAGAGGACATGCCAATCACGGTTGGTTAAACGCTTATCATAGTTTCAGTTTTGCAAGTTGGTACAATCCAGAAAGAGTTCAATTTGGAATGTTACGCGTATTAAATGACGATACAATAGCCGCCGGAATGGGTTTTGGCACGCATCCACACGACAATATGGAAATCATCACTATTCCACTCGAAGGTGATTTGGCGCACAAAGACAGTATGGGAAATGCTTCCGTAATTAAAACGGGCGACATACAAGTAATGAGCGCTGGAACCGGAATTCAACACAGTGAATTTAACCCAAATGCTGATTTACAAACAAAATTATTTCAAATTTGGTTGTTTCCAAAATTTAGAAATGTAGAACCGCGTTACCAACAAATCACTTTAGACCAATCGTTACAAAAAAATAATTTTGCGCAAATTTTATCACCAAACTCAGATGATGAAGGTGTTTGGATTCATCAAGATGCTTGGTTTCATTTAGCTGATTTCGACAAAGATTTTTCTAAAACGTACGAAATAAAAAAAGAAGGCAATGGGATGTATGTGTTTGTGATTTCAGGAATACTTACGGTTAATGGTCAAGAATTAGAAACCCGAGATGGATTTGGAATTTGGAATTTTAAAAACTTGGAATTTGTAGCTACAACTGATGCGAAGTTTTTATTAATGGAAATTCCAATGGAATAATAAATAGTATTCAGTGTTCAGTTAAAAAAAATGTTATTTTTGCCATTCAAGAAAAACTTGAAACTTTAAACTTGAAACAAAACTTATGAAAGCATACGTATTTCCAGGTCAAGGAGCACAATTCCCAGGAATGGGTAAAGATTTATATGAAACCTCAGCAGTAGCAAAAGATTTATTTGAAAAAGCCAATGAAATTTTAGGTTTCCGAATTACAGATATTATGTTTGAAGGTTCGGCTGAAGAATTAAAAGAAACCAAAGTAACACAACCAGCGGTTTTCTTACATTCGGTAATTTTAGCTAAAGTTTTAGAGGTAAAACCTGATATGGTTGCCGGGCATTCATTAGGCGAATTTTCAGCTTTAGTAGTCAATGGAGCATTATCTTTTGAAGACGGATTAAAGTTAGTCTACCAAAGAGCAATGGCTATGCAAAAAGCGTGTGAAATTACTCCATCAACTATGGCTGCTGTTTTAAATTTAGAAGATAATATAGTAGAAGATATTTGTGCATCGATAGATGGTGTTGTAGTGGCAGCGAATTATAACTGTCCAGGCCAATTAGTAATTTCGGGCGAATATAAAGCAGTGGAATTAGCTTGCGAAAAAATGAAAGAAGCCGGCGCAAAACGAGCATTAATTTTACCCGTTGGCGGAGCATTTCATTCACCAATGATGGAACCCGCAAGAACAGAATTAGCGGCAGCTATCGAAGCAACTACTTTTTCAAACCCTACCTGCCCTGTCTATCAAAACGTAACCGCAAATGCAGTTTCGAATCCTGCTGAAATAAAAAATAATTTAATTTCGCAATTAACAGGTGCTGTTAAATGGACACAATCGGTAAATCAAATGATTGCAGATGGCGCTACAAGTTTTACAGAAGTGGGACCTGGAAAAGTACTTGTCGGATTAGTGAATAAAATCAATAAAGAAGTAGAAACCATTTCGGCTTCCTCATAAAAG
>CAISYO010000265.1 GCA_903889745.1 uncultured Bacteroidota bacterium
GTTGCTAAAACGCATCATTTCAGTATTTTTTTTAGACATACTTAGTTTTTCAAACAAAGCATCTAAAATTTTGTTGAATTTACCTTCAATGTGTCTGCGATTAAATGGCACCTTTCCAAAAGTTTTCCACGTTGCAATATGCGCTTTTAACGCTTCTAAATCGGCTTTATGTTCTCCCGAAAGGGTAAAATCTTTCAATTCGTCTAAGAAAGCTTTCTTCTTTTCAAACGCTTCAACTTCTTCGCTAGTTTCAGCATTTCGAGCTTCGTGCATTCGATCAAAATAAGCATTACAAGCAAGTTTAAAGTCGTTCCAAATGCTATCTGAATATTTGCGAGGCACATGTCCAATTTTTTTCCAATCGTCTTGAATTTTTTTCATGATTGGAGTAGTAGCATTAAAATCGTTACTTTCTTGCAATGATTTCGCTTTTTCAACTAAAGCTATTTTTTTAGCTAAGTTGTCATTTTGTTCGTGCTTAATGTCTTTATAAAAAACATTTTTGTGCACATTAAAAGCTCTTACTGCATTTTTAAATTTGGCCCAAGTTTCTTCAGTTACTTCTGCAGGAACTTTTCCGGCTTTAAAAAAGGCTTCGCGTAACGCTTCAAGTTTTTTAATTTGTCCTTGCCAACCGCTATGCGAATCTATTTTTTCAGTTCCTAAAGCTTCAATTTGAACTATTATTTCGTTTTTTAGCGCTAAATTTTCGGTTTCTTTACCTCTTGCAAGTGCATATAAAGCTTCGCGTTTGTCGTGCATTTGTTTGGTAATTTCACTAAATTCATTCCAAATCACTTCTCTATGCTCTCTGTCAACCGGACCAATTTCTTCTTTCCAAACACGGTGTAATAATTGCAATTCGCGAAACGCTTTCATTACATCGTCTTCATTTAATAATGCAGTTGCTTTGGTAATTATTTGTTGTTTCTGTTCTAAATTATTTTTTAGATCTAAATCGCGCGCTTCTTTATCTAAATGGATAACATCGTAAAAACGCTCCATATGAAAATGGTAGTTGTTCCAAAGAATATTGTATTTATCTCTCGGAATTGCTCCTGCATTTTTCCAACGCTCACGAATATCATTCGCCTTTTTAAACATATCACCAATTGATGAATCTCCAGAATCAATCAATTGTTTTAACTCTTCAATTAACGCTTCACGAACCGCAAAGTTGTGTTCTAAATTGTTTTGTAACTGTTTAAAATGTTTGGTTTTGTTGGTTTTATAAGTATTAAATATCGAGTCAAATTTATTTTTTAATGGAAAGTGATATTCAAACTCAACACCTTCTTCATTGTTTTGCGCATTGAATTCTTCTCTTTTTTCGTCAATAAAATGTTGATATTTATCTGAAAAAGCCTTTCTAATTCCTTCAGCATGGTCTTTAATTGCCATGACTTTTTCATTGGTAACTAATTTTTCAAGTTCATCGGTTAATTCTTCCATCGATAAGGCGTCATAATCAAGCATTTCAATTTCATGCTTTTCTTTTACCGAATCATCTTCGTTTTCTTCTGCATTCGAATTATCAATCTCTTCTAAAACCGATTGATTGCTTGTTAAAGCTTCTTCTTGCGCTTCGATTGGAGTATCAATTTGTACCTCAACTTGTTGTTCAATTGGGTCTTGTCCGTCTGCGTTTTGCAGGTTATCATGTTGTGCTTCTGACATTGTGTAAATGCTTAAGGTTACTATTAAGGCGTGAAGATAGTAAAGCACCACGAAAATTCAAAAAAAATCGACTAATTATGTGTTTTTTTCTTTGAAACGAATGGTTTCGGCTTTTATGGTTTCCATTTTCCCGCTATACGCTTTGCAAGGCGTCGCTTCTATCGGGGTTAGATAGTTGTCAAAAGGCTTTCTTGGGATTGTATTTTTTGAGAAGTTTTGGTTTGTACTTATTTCAAAGTTATTTTGAATTGCCTTTTATTATGAAATATCAGTAACTAATGAAATGAATAATATAAATTCCGTAAGGATGATATAAATTGAGATGCTTAACAGCATAATAAAGTATGCGTTAAAAGAAGCGAACTTTGCGAAATATTTTGCGTCTTTGCGTTTAAAAAGACTACTCATTCCAAATCTTCCAAGCTTTTTCTGCCTGAAAAACCAACATGTCATATCCGTTTTTAGTTTTTGCACCATACTCTTTTGCATTTTTCAAAAAAGTAGATTCTTCCGGATTGTAAACTAAGTCAAACGCAATATGTTTTTTGGAAAATAAAGAATAATTTAAATCTAGACATTCGTTCACATTAGGAAATGTCCCAACGGGTGTTGTATTGATAATAATATGATATTCCTCGAAAATTTCAGCGTTCAAATCTGTATAATCAAATTGAAATTCGTCTGGTGTTCGGGACACAAAATCGTATTCAATTTTTAATTTTCGTAGCGCATAAGCCACCGCTTTACTTGCTCCTCCTGTACCTAAAATTAATGCTTTTTTGTGGTGTTCTTGAAGAAGCGGTTGTATGGATTTTTTGAAACCATGGAAATCGGTGTTGTAGCCTTTAAGTTTTTTCTTTTTGGAAATAGTTACGCAGTTTACTGCACCAATTTTTTTTGCAGTTTTTGACAACTTGTCTAAATGCGGAATTATGGTTTCTTTATAAGGAATAGTTATGTTAAGACCTACTAATCCTTTAGTTTCGTTAATCAAATCCGAAAAGGATTTAATGTTTGAAATATCATAATTAGTATATTCGCAATTATCAAAATGCCCCATTTCAAACTTTTCGGTAAAATATTTTTCAGAAAAAGAATAACTAATATTATGGCCAAGAAGTCCAAATTTTAGCTGTTTTTTATTTTTCTTTTTCATGTTTTTGAAGTTTGAAGAGTACAAGGCAAAATTAATAACATACTACTTAATGCTATGTTAGGTAAATGTTATTTTTAAGTCGTTTTTTTAAAATATTTATTCTTGATAATTTTAATAAGAATAGGAAGAATAGAAATGATAATTATAGATAATACTACTTTTTCAAAATTCTCTTTTACCCAAGTAACTTGCCCTAAAAAGTAACCCAAAAAAGTTATACTCGTTACCCATACAATTGCTCCCGTAATGCAATAAAGGATGTATTTGTAATATTGCATACTTCCAGCACCAGCAACAAAAGGCGCAATTGTTCTAATTATAGGAATAAAACGCGCCATAATGACTGCTTTACCGCCATTTTTTTCAAAGAATTGCTCGGTTTGTGTAATATATTCTTTTTTTAGAAATAGTATTTTTTCTCTTTTTTTTATATAAACGCCAAATTTATTTCCAATAAAATAATTTAGATTATCACCACAAAGCGCAGCAATTATTAATAACGGAATAATGATGGTTATGCTCAGTTGTCCAGTGGTAGCGGCAATTACGCCTATAGCAAAAAGCATCGAATCGCCAGGTAATAAAGGCATTACTACAAAGCCAGTTTCTACAAATACTACAAGAAAAAGGATGAAATAAATCAGGTTATCATATTCTTGAATTAATCCTTGAATGACAGTCAACGGATCTTTTAAAAATTCCAGTAAAAATTCTAGGATTTCCATGTAAGGGTTTGATTAGTTTTCAAATTTTGCAATTTGTTTTTGCACTTCGGTTCGTTCCCAAACCACTGGAAAATATTCTTTTAATAAAGTGCGATTATTGAAATTTAATCGTAAACCGTTATTTAGATGAAAACTTCCTTTAACTGTTTCATTCGTTAAAAAGTATAATCCGGCTAAACGGTATTCAATTTCGTATTCTTCGTTAAATAAGTTAGTTGCCTCTAATAAAATTTCAATAGCGGTTTCAAATTCGCCTAAAAATTGTAAAACATCAGTCCAAAGAGTAAAGGTGTCCAGATTTACATCGCCACATTCAAAAGCTTTTCTGTAACCGTATTCTGCTTCTTCAAATAAATGAAGGGCACTATTTACAGCAGCAAATCGTTTCCAATACATTGGATTTTCGCCATCAATTCCAATGGCTTTATTTACATAATATAATGCTTTTTGAAAATCTTTTTGACGAATGTAAAAATCGGTAATCGCTATCCATCCTTTATCTAATAATGGGTCTTCGTGAACCGTTTTTAAGTAGTAACTAAGTGCTAATTCAGTGTTTTCTAATCGCTCATAGCATTTAGCCATACGCAACAAAACAAACGAAGACGGATCGTCTAATTCAATAGCTGTTGTATAACAACCGATAGCTTCTTGAAACTTTTTTAATTTTTCAAAAGACTTTGCTTTTTCCATGTAAGCCCCTAAAAAACAATCATCAATAATGGTTGCATATTCAAAGGCCCAAACTGCCTTTTCATAGTTTTTAAGCGCATAATATTGTCTTCCTAATTGATGCCAAGCGACTTCACTATACGGATTTTTGTTAATGAATGTATTTAGGTAAACAATAGCTTCTTCATTTTGATCTAAAAAATCAAAACAATACACTACATTATAAAGCGCCGAATAATCCTCGGTATCTTCGTCTAAACATTTTATGAAGTTTTCTTTAGCCAATTCAAGATTATCCATAAAAAGATATTCCATTCCTATCATCGAATATACGTCGGCATAATCATCAGTATATTTCAGAGCAATTTTTAAATATTCAATGGCTTTATGATGATCGTCTTTTTTGGAATAAATATTAGCTTTTTGAATGTAGATTTCTTCATTCGTGGGTTCAATAGCATAAAGTTCGTTTAGCAACTTTTCTGCAATATCTAATTTGTCTTCATAAACGAGCATTTCTACGTGTACTAATTTAAGGCCAGTAGATTTTGGGTGTTGTTCCAAACCTAATTTTAGCGCTTTTTTAGCCAAATTTAATCGGCCTGTATCCATGTAATGAAGAATGATGTCTTCAAATTCTTCTGAGTCAAAGAAAAAAACTTTATTCGTTTTTAACATTGATTCAAACTTAGACAAGGATAAGCTATTTTCTTCTTCTTCGTGACTCAAATTCATAGCGCTTTTTTTATGATTTATCCTTACTAAAGGTACTTCTTATTACTGATTTGCTTTGCGTGAAAACGTAATTGTTTTAAACAATTTAATTAACAATTTTCCGACTTAAAATTAATATCATATAGCCAATTTAAGTTCAAAAAAAATATTAATTTTTTTTTGCATTTTGTGATAGGCGGATTAGAAATGCTATTACTTTCTGTTAATGTCTAATAGTAATAATATAAACGAACTATAATTTATTACTAATATTTCAAATTGCATAATTGAGATAGCAGGTGATTTTGTTGGGTAACTAATTTTGCCCAATAGAATCAAATACTATTTGTATTTCTTCTTTTGGTTCTTTAATTCGTATGTTTATCTTTTTATAAACCCATTCACTGCCATTTTTGTCAGCAGAAATATTCATTTTTCCTTTACCTTTACTTCCTTTTATTCTGACTGATAATATAATTGAGTTGTTATTGTTTGAATAATTTGCATTTCCTTCTAATATAGCTAATTTATCGATTGGTTTTATTTGTCCAATAACTTCAAGAACTCTTTTATTTTTATTTGCTTTCTCAATTGCTTTTTCATAGAGTAAATTGTCAGAATAAGCTTTAGCAATGTCAGTTAAACTTCCATCAATATTAGAATTCAAAAACAACCGAACAAGAAAAAATAGCATAATCATAATAGTTGGTAATAGCCATTTCCAGCTTTTTTTCCATAAAGATTTTTCAATAATTATTTCATTATTCATTTAAATATTCTGTTCTAATGTTATACTCCTTAGAAATTTTGTTTCAAATTATAAGTTAACTTTTTTTGTGATTTCGCTTGCAATCTCATCAAGTACTTCAAGAATAATGCCACAACCTTTTTTTATTTCATCATGGCTTAATGTGAGCGGAGGAGTAATTCTTACAGCGCATCCTTCAAATAATAACCAAAATAAAATTAGCCCTCTTTTGTGACAACGCAGCACTATTTCATTGGTGATTTCTGCAGTTTCTGTCATTGCGGCAAGCATCAAACCACGACCACGAATTTCTTTTATTAATGGATGTACTAATAAACTTCTAAATAATTTTTCTTTTTCAAGTGCCTCTGCCATTAGGTTGGTTTCGGTAATTTCTTGTAATGTAGCCAAACAAGCGGCAGCAATTACTGGATGTCCGCCAAATGTCGTTATGTGTCCTAGTTTTGGATCGTGACTCAATAAATCCATCATTTGTTCCGAAGCTGTAAAAGCTCCAACTGGCATTCCGCCACCCATTCCTTTTCCCATAACTACGACATCGGGAATAACATCGTAATTTTGAAATCCGAAAAGTTTTCCTGTACGACCAAAACCAGGCTGAATTTCGTCTAAAATCATCAAAGCGCCTACTTCATCACAGCGTTGGCGTACTTTTTTAAGGAAATCATTTTTAGGCTGAATAAACCCAGCGCCTCCTTGAATCGTTTCTAATAAAATTCCGGCTGTTTTAGTGGTGATTTTCTCTAAATCGGCTTCATTGTTGAAGGTAATAAAGTCTACATCAGGTATTAATGGACGAAAAATTTGTTTACGTTCCTCAAATCCCATTACGCTCATACTTCCCATAGTATTACCATGGTAAGCATTGTGACATGAAATCAACTGACTTCTTCCGGTAACTCTTCGAGCTAATTTTAAAGCGCCTTCTATGGCTTCAGTTCCTGAATTTACTAAATAGGTTTTGGTTAAAGGATAAGGGAGATTTTCGGCCAATAATTTACATAATTCAGTTGCCGGATGTTGAGCATATTCTCCATATACCATAACATGCGAATAGGTATCCAACTGTTTTTTTATGGCATCATTAACCCGTTGTGGCTGATGCCCTAATGTACATGCTGAAACCCCAGCTACAAAATCTAAATAGGCATTTCCATTCGTGTCATAGATATAAGAGCCTTTGGCATGTGAAACCTCTAAGGCTAGGGGATAAGGCGATGTTTGTGCTTGGTATTTAAAAAAATCTTTAATCATTATTTTACCTTTTCTGATTTAACAGGTTTTACTGTTGTATCTTTTGATTTTGGATTTTTTTTATCGTATTCCAAAGTCTCTTTCAGAATTTCCATTGGCTTTTCTGCTTTAGAAGCTTTCTTTTTAGATTCTGATTTCGCTTTTTCATCTAATGCCAATTCTTCGGCAGGAAAAATATCCTCTTTTGTCAATATTCGTTCATCGCCACGCCAAACAAAACCTCTGAGTTTACGAGCATTTTCGGGAAATTCATCTTCAGGATAAATATTACTTTCTGCATTGTTAAAACCTGTCATGGTTTCAATCTTATTTTCAATCATTTCGGCATTGATTCGGCTACAAACTGATTTCCGAATTCCTACAAATTCATTTTTATCATTGTAAATATAATATATGGATTCAGCATTTTTAATAACATCAATTTCTTTCAATTTTTGGTCAACAAATTTACCATACAAATTTTGCCCTTTAATTTGGTTATAGCCGTTGAGACTTAGGGAATCCTTTTGAATGATAAATGCGTTATTAAGCACTTTTAAGGAATCTAATTGTTCTGTTTTGTTGTTGCCTATTAAGTGCATAACATCACCAGTCATTTGGTTGTCATTGTTCCAAAGTATCGGTTTTCCAATAAGTTGGGTCAATTCATTTTTTGTGCTTGAATGCAACGAATCACATTTACCACTCATATCGGTTTTGTAGAATCGAACATTATTAAATGCTCGTATAATTCGGTTTTCCTTTGGTCCCGAAACTATAATTTTTTTGCCATGCATGAACATGGTATCTTTTTCAACTAAGGATTTAACTAAGGCTTTTTTAGTTAAAATCATAGAGTCTTTTTTGGTTTCGATATTTCGGTATAATTCGGCAAAATGGCCAGTAGCAATTACTTTATTGACCGTATCAGTAATTTTAACATTATTGATCCCTCTGGAGTAATTTTTCTTTCGGTCATAATACAAATCGTCGCCTACAATAATTTTATTGTCGTAGGTGATTTTTGAATTTTTTGTAAGTTTTCCAACATCATTTGTTGTGTCATAAAATCCATTTTCGGTATAAATTACATTTTCTTTACTGGTGATGGTTGAAGGGCCAAAAACATAAGCATGACCCGAATTTTCATAAAAATCTAAATGATTGGTTTTAATGGTTGATTTTGGATTAGTTACGGTTACAGCGGTGGTAAATTTATATTTTTTTTGATCTACATAATACCGACCTGATTTACTTTTTAGCGTATTTTCTTTATTGTGAATGGTTCCAAACGAATTATAAAAGGCTTGTTGGTTTTTTTTGTCAAAATAAACGGTGTCGGTAACTAATGTAGATTCGGGTGACCGCATAGATACCTCGCCAGTGGCAAAAGCTAATTCAATTTTCGCATCATATTCTGCATATCTACTGTTTAAAAAAATAGTATCGCCTTGATTGATTTGAACATTTCCAAAAGCTTTAATATATTCTTCATCTTTAAAATGATACGCTTTGTTACAATTTATTTTAACGCCATTATGCAAAACGCGAACATTTCCTGTAAAGACAATTGCTCCTGGAATTTCGGTTTGATTCATGTCAATAAAATCAGAGTTTTCAATGATGATTTTCTTCTTTTCTTGAGCGTAAGAAAAGGTTAATGAAACTACTAAAAATGTAATAAAGAAATAGGCTTTTTTCAAAATGCAATTATTTTGAGTCAAATTTAAGTAAAAACTAGAAATGCGGTTGATTATTAAGTTTTTTTTATCAGTTTTATTTTTAGTGTGATCCAAAATAGTGAAAAAAGAAAAACTCGCTAAGACAATTACTGTTTTAGCGAGTTAAAAAAAATAAAAAAAAATTATTTTGTAATAGTTTGTTTTCTGTCAGGCCCAACTGAAATTACTTTGATAGGTACTTCAACTGCTGCTTCGATAAATTCAATGTATGTTTTTAATTCTTGAGGAAGTTCTTCATAAGTAGTCATTCCAGTTAAATCAGCTTTCCAACCTTTCATTTCGGTTAAAATAGGCGTTACATTTTCGGGTTCAATATTATATGGTAAATGTTGAATTTGTTGACCTTTATAGTTGTATCCGGTACAAACTTGTAGTGTGTCAAATCCAGAAAGTACATCGCCTTTCATCATGTATAATTGTGTAACTCCATTTACTTGAACGGCATATTTTAAAGCTACTAAGTCTAACCATCCGCAACGACGTGCACGACCAGTTACTGAACCAAATTCATTACCTACACTTGCAATGGTTTGACCCGCTTCGTTGAAATCTTCTGTAGGAAAAGGGCCACTTCCTACACGTGTTGTATAGGCTTTAAAAATTCCGAAAACGTCTTTTACTTTGTTTGGCGCAATTCCTAAACCAGTACACGCTCCAGCAGCAGTAGTGTTTGAAGAAGTTACAAAAGGATAGGTACCAAAATCAACATCTAATAACGAACCTTGTGCTCCTTCAGCTAAAATTGATTTTCCTTCTTTTAAAGCTTTGTTTAAGTATTCTTCACTATCAATAAAAGTTAATTTTTTCAAGTCTTTTACGGCTTCAAAAAATTCTTCTTCTATTTCCTTTAAATCATATTGTAAATCTACATCATAAAAAGCTATCATTGCTTCATGCTTGTCGGCTAATGCTCTGTAGCGCAATTTAAAATCTTCGAGTTCTAAATCGCCCACACGCAATCCGTTTCTACCTGTTTTGTCCATATATGTTGGCCCAATTCCTTTTAAAGTGGAACCAATTTTTGCTTTTCCTTTTGAAGCTTCAGATGCAGCATCTAACAAGCGATGGGTTGGTAAAATTAAATGTGCTTTTCTAGAGATGAACAGTTTAGATGTAATGTCCATGTTAAATTTAGCTAATCCTTCAATTTCTTTTTGAAAAACTACAGGATCGATTACAACACCGTTTCCAATGATATTAATTGCGTTTTTATGAAAAATCCCCGATGGAATGGTTCTTAACACGTGTTTTATTCCGTCAAATTCCAAAGTATGTCCAGCATTTGGTCCGCCTTGAAAACGAGCTATAATGTCATATTTTGAAGTTAAAACGTCAACTATTTTTCCTTTTCCTTCATCTCCCCATTGTAATCCGAGTAGTAAATCTACAGTCATTGTGTGCTTATTTATTGTTTGTAGTTAAGTGTTTTTTTATTGTTTTTTAGTGCCATAAAAGTACAGCGAATGCGTTTGAATATCAATACCAAACAGTTCTTCCATGGTTTGTTTTATTTGTTGTATTCTAGGATCGCAAAATTCGATAACTTCACCAGAATCGGTAAGAATAATGTGATCGTGTTGTTTGTCAAAGTATGATTTTTCGTAGTGCGCTTGATTTTGCCCAAACTGATGACGACGCACTAAACCACATTCTAATAAAAGTTCGATGGTATTGTATAATGTTGCTCTACTTACCCGATAGTTTTTGTTTTTCATTTTGATGTACAATGATTCAATATCAAAATGCTCGGTTGCATTGTAAATTTCTTGAAGTATTGCAAAGCGCTCCGGTGTTTTACGATGTGCTTTTTCTTCTAAATAGTTGGTAAAAACATTCTTTACAATTTCCTGATTTTTGTTTTCCATTGCTTTGTTAAATGAAATATTGGCAAAGATAGTGAAAGTTAGAAGGTAGAAGTTAGGAGTTAGAATTTTTTTTAAACAGAGTTATTAAGACTACTATTTATAAAATTCAATTACTTATAAACTCTACTCACTTTATCAATTCCATCCACTTTTTTAATGTTATCAATCAGTTTTTTGAGAATGGTATTGTTTTGTACAACCACAGTTACTTGTCCGTTAAATATACCAGCCTCACTGCTTAATGAAATACTTTGGATATTTACACTCATTTGATTGGATATTACTTTTGTAAGTTCGTTAGTTAAGCCCAACGTATCCATACCGGTAATTTTTAAAATAGCCTTAAATTCTTCTTGAGAAGAGTCAATCCATTTAGCTTGAATAATTCTGTAGGCATAATTTGATTGCATACTAATGGCATTTGGGCAATCTTTCTTATGTACTTTTATTCCTTCATTTATGGTTACAAATCCAAAAACATCATCTCCCGGTATTGGATTGCAACAATTGGATAGTTTGTAGTCTAGTTTATTTTGTTCAACTCCAAAAACCAATAAGTCAAATTTCTTATTCAGTTCATTTTTCTGAACTTGTTCAGATGAAGAAGTAGGAGTGCGCTTTATTGTTTTCTTGAAAAAATTAACAAGCGTATTGCTTTTTTGTGCTGCAAAATCTTTTAATTGTTGGTTTTCAATTGTGCCAATTCCAGCTCTGTAAAACAAATCTAAACTAGTTTGTAATTTAAAAAAATTGACAAGCTCGTTCAGTGTTTGTTCATTCAAGGTAATTTTAAGATGGCGTAATTTACGTTCTAAAAGTTCTTTACCATCTTCAGCAATTTTCTTCGTATTTTCGTTTAAAACATTTTTAATTTTGTTTTTTGCCCTTGAAGTAGTTACATAATCAAGCCATTGCGAAGTAGGTTTTTGATTGGGCGATGTAATAATTTCTACCTGATCACCACTATTCAACACATGATTTAGCGGTACTAATTTTCCGTTGACTTTTGTGCCTCTTGTTTTTACACCAATTTCTGAGTGAATACTAAAGGCAAAATCAAGTGAAGTTGCTCCTTTGGGTAACGATTTAATTTCACCTTTGGGTGTAAAAACATAAATTTCTTTGGCATACAAATTCAGTTTAAAATCTTCTACAAAATCAACAGCATTACTTTCTGAATTTTCTAGTGCTTCTTTTAATTGGTTGAGCCAAATTTCTAATCCGTGTTCTTCGGTGGCGCCATTTTTATATTTGTAATGTGCTGCATATCCTTTTTCAGCAATTTCATCCATGCGTTCGCTTCGCACTTGAATTTCTACCCAGCGCCCTTTTGGTCCCATAACGGTGATATGAAGCGCTTCGTATCCTGTTGATTTAGGCGATGAAATCCAATCTCGTAATCTACTTGGCGAGGGTCTATAATGATCGGTTACTACTGAATAAATTTTCCAAGCAATAAACTTTTCATCGTGTGGATTTGATTTGTATATTATTCTCAATGCAAATTTATCGTAGACTTCGTCAAAAGTAACACTTTGCACTTTCATTTTTCTTCGAATTGAGTAAATGGATTTTGGACGACCTTTCATCGTAAATTCAATACCTTCTTCTTTAAGTGAAGCACTTATAATATCTGAAATAGTTTTGATATAGGCGTCTTGTTCTTCCTTAGTTTCTTTAATTTTACTAACGATGTCGTTGTAAATAAGTGGTTCAGTATATTTTAATCCTAAATCTTCTAATTGTGTTTTAATATTATACAATCCTAATCGATGGGCGAGAGGGGCATAAATGTATAATGTTTCTGAGGCAATTTTGGCTTGTTTATAATCGGCCATACTGCCCATGGTTTGCATATTGTGTAACCGATCGGCAATTTTGATTAAAATTACTCGAACGTCATCATTCAAGGTCAGTAACATTTTACGGAAATTTTCCGCTTGCATCGAGATTTCTTGGTCGGTTTTAACTTTAGCAATTTTAGTTAAACCTTCTACCAATTGTGCAATTTTTGGATTAAACATTTTTTCAATGTCTTGCACAGTAATATCGGTATCTTCAACCACATCATGCATTAATGCAGCCGCAATAGAAGTAGCACCTAGACCAATATCTCTAGCCACAATTTTTGCAACAGCTATGGGATGAAATATATAAGCTTCACCTGATTTTCTTCTTTGGTCTTTATGGGCATCAACAGCAACATCAAAAGCTTTGCGAATGATTTTTTTATCATAAACGCTAAGTGTTTGATAACTAATGCGAAGCAGTTCTTTATATTCTTGCGCAATGGCTTTGTTTTCGGCTTCTAATTCTATTGCTGTCATACCTTTTCTTTAACCAACTAAAAGTAAGATATATTTTCTAATTGTGCAAATCTAGAAAATAGAAAAAAGAGAAAAGACTAAAACCCGCGTTGTCTTTTAGCTTCAAATAACAAAATGGCTGCAGCCACAGAAACATTCATAGAATCGATAACTCCTTGCATCGGAATGATAATGTTTTTAGTGCTTTCTATTCGCCATTTTTCTGACAAACCGGTAGCTTCTGTGCCAACTACTAATGCAGTAGGAGTCGTGTAGTTTTGTGTGTGATATTCAGTTGAATCTTGTAAAGTTGCCGAATATATATTGATGTTATTTGCTTTTAAATAAGCTATCACTTCTTCCGTAGTTCCAGTAGCAATTTGGCGGGTAAATAAACAACCTACGCTGGAGCGAACGATATTCGGATTATACAAATCACTTTTTGGATTAGCGATAATAACCGCGTCAACATTAGCAGCATCAGCTGTTCTTAAAATGGCACCAACATTACCTGGTTTTTCAATTGCTTCTCCTACTAATATTAATGGATTTTTTGATAATTTTAATTCGGATAAAGCTAGTGATTTGGTTTTAGCTACAGCAAGAATACCTTCTGTAGTATCGCGATATGCCAGTTTTTGATAGACTTCTTTGGAAATTTCGATGACTTGAAATTCTGATTTTCTGATTTTCTGAAACTCAGATAATTGACATAATTCATTGCAAATTAAAATAGTTTCTATTTCATAACCACCTTTTAAGGCTAATTCAATTTCGCGTTGTCCTTCCATTAAAAATGTGCCCGTTTGCTTGCGAATTTTCGCTTTTTCTTGCAATTGAGCTAACGATTTTATAAACGGATTTTGAACCGAAGTGATTTGTTTCATATTCTAAGACACAATTTTAGCCACGAAGGCACTAAGACACAATTATTTTTGCAAAGATATTGTTTTGTTGGTTATTATAACTAATAAAAAAAGCCACATAGTTGTTTAATTCTTTGTGGCTTTTAGTCTTTGTGGCAAAAACTATTTTTTTTGTTGTTCAAATTTTCCTTTGTAACGTTCATACAATTCTGTGTGGTGACTTTCTAAACTTAAGTGTCTACCGTCAATAAATGCAAAGGATATTATATTTGTTTTCATTTCTAGCGCATCGCCTTCCGAGATAAAAAAGGTAGCACTTTTACCTGTTTCTAACGTACCATATTGGTTGTCAATTCCTAATATTTTTGCAGTATTTCCAGAGATAAGTTGTAGTGCTTGCTCTTTAGACAATCCCCAAGCGGCACATGTTCCAGCATAAAACGGTAGGTTTCGGGTTTGCATACGTTCCATGTCGCCTGCATTTTGTAATCCAACTAATACACCTGCATCTACTAACAATTTAGCATTTTTATACGGTAAATTTACATCTTCATCTTCTAGCAGAGGCAAATCATGAACTCGTTTTAATAAAACAGAAACATTATTTTCTTTCAATAATGTTGCAACTTTGAAGGCATAATATCCTCCAATAATGACCATTTTTTGAATATTGTTTTTCTTTTTAAATAAAACAGCATCAATGATTTCTTTTTCACCATTTGCATTTACATATAAAGTTTTTTCACCCAATTGTAACCCTTTCATTGCTTCAAAAGGTATATCCTTTTTATTGGTTTTACTATTCAAATAGGCAAAAGCATTGTCAAAATAGGTTTGTATTTCTTTGATTTGTGGTTCGTAGTTTTTATTGGTCTCGATTCCGCCTGGTTCTGCCCACCAGCCAGCTCTTGAATAACTTCTTGGCCAATTTAAATGAATACCATCATCTGTTTTAATTGTGGCATCTTCCCAATTCCATGCATCTAATTGAACAATAGAAGATGTTCCAGAAATGCGTCCACCTCTTGGTGTAATTTGTGCCATTAAAACTCCGTTTGGACGTGTAGTTTCCACTAATTTAGATTCAGCATTATAAGCAATAATACTTCTTACATGCGGATTGAATTCGCCAATTTCACTTTCATCATCCGAAGCTCTTACGGCATCTATCTCAACCAATCCTAATGTTGAATTTGGAGCAATGAATCCGGGATATAAATGCTTTCCAGAAGCATCAATTGTTATGTCATGTTTTGAAGGTTTCATCACAGTGGCATCGCCAATAGCTGCAATTTTTCCATTTACGATAGACAATAAACTGTTTTCAATAACCTTTCCATTACCTAAATGGGCTTTAGCACCAGTAATTAAAATTGATCTACTTTGCTTTGGTGCCGGTGTTTGTTGGGCAAAACCAAACAAAGAAATAAATAAAATAACGATATATTTTTTCATCTTAATTGTATTTGTAGTGAGATTCTTTACAATATTCTCCTAAGGTATCACAATGGTAGTGTCCATTTTCTTTTTTCTTAGGTAATTGTGTTTTCATGCCTTTGTTTTTAGCGTCTAACATAGCGTTAATCAAGTCAGCGCGTTCTTTTTGTATGGTGGCTAAATTTTCTGTTTCCTTTTCCAAATCATAGAAAATTATTCCGTCAACTACTGTTTTTTCGGCTCTTGTATAAATGGATAATGGACTATCCGACCAAAGCACCACATCGGCATCTTTACCAATTTTTATGCTACCAACTTTAGTATCAACTTGAAGAATTTTAGCAGGATTTAAGGTTACAAAATTCCAAGCTTCTTCTTCGGTTACATTTCCATATTTTACGGTTTTAGCGGCTTCTTGATTTAAACGGCGCGACATTTCTGCATCATCCGAGTTAATAGAAACTGTAACACCTTCATTCATCATGATAGCGGCATTGTAAGGAATAGCATCGTTAACTTCATATTTATATGCCCACCAATCAGCAAAGGTTGAACCAGCCACACCGTGAGCCGACATCTTATCAGCCAATTTATACCCTTCAAGAATGTGTGTGAAGGTTTGAATTTTGAAGCCATAGCGTTCGGCTAATTTCATTAACATATTAATTTCCGATTGTACATAAGAGTGACAAGTTATGAAACGTTTTTTCGCTAAAATTTCGCCTAAAACTTCCAATTCAATATCAAATCTTGGCAGCACTTTAGTTTTACTTTTTCCAGATTTATAAGCATCCCACTCGTTTTTATATTCAATGGCTCTTGTAAAATAATCTTCATAAACCTGTTCAACTCCCATACGCGATTGCGGAAAACGGTTACGTGCAAAATCACCCCAATTAGACTGTTTTACATTTTCACCCAAAGCAAATTTGATGTATTTTGGAGCGTCTTTTACTAGCATTTCATCAGGAGCATATCCCCATTTTAATTTAATGAAAGCTGCACGACCACCAATTGGATTAGCTGAACCGTGTAATAAGTTAGCCGATGTTACACCACCTGCTAAGTTTCGGTAAATATTGATATCATCAGAATTTACGACATCTTCAATAGTTACTTCTGCAGAAGAATTTTGACCGCCTTCATTGACACCATTAGAAATTGCAATATGCGAATGTTCATCGATGATTCCTGCTGTTAAATGTTTGCCAGTTCCGTCAATTATTTTGGCATTTGTTGCTGGTAGATTTTTCCCAATTTTATTAATCTTTCCATTTTGGATTAATACATCGGTTTCTTTTAGTATGCCTTCTTTTTCACCTGTCCAAACGGTTACATTTTTAAACAATAACGTTTCTTGTTTTGGTTTTTCTGTTGATCCATAAGCAATATTAGGGAATGTAATAGGGTACATTAAAGGTACTTTCGGCTCTTTTTTCTTATCGTCTTTTTTAACTTCATCTGTTTTAACTTCTTTTTTGGTAGCAGTCCAAGTAGTTTCATTTCCATTTTCTAAAACAGCTTTGCCTTGCATCAAATCTTTTACAAAAGTTCCTGAAAGTCTTACAAAGTTTGCCTTTGTAGTATCTTGATTTTTTATTACCAAGTTTATCCAAGGATCGTTAAATTGTATTTTTGTTCCAAAATTGATGCTGTCTTTAACAGCTTTTGCTTCAAATTTTGAAATATCCCCTTCAATTTTTAATTCAAATTTTTGGTTATCAAAAGTTAATTCATAGTTTCCTCTAATATCAGTAGGATTTAATTTGCTAATGCTGTTTCGTTCTCCTTGAACCCAATTTTCTAAAATCTCACTTTTATCATCAAATAGGTCACCTGAAACAATGATGAAATTAGCTAATTTTCCTTTTGAAAGTGACCCTATTTTGTCAAACTGATTGATCAATTTAGCAGGATTTTCAGTTAAGGCCTGAAGTGCTTTGTCCTTTGGCAATCCATATAATACTGCTTTTCTAAGATTTGAAAGAAAGGATTTAGTGTCTTTTAAATCGGAAGAAGTTAAAACAAATGAAACATTATTATCTGATAATATTTTCAAATTGAATGGTGCTTGGTTCCAAAATTTCATATCGCTAACACTAACTTGTTGCGCTAAATAAGGATCAGAAACATCATAAGCTTCAGGAAAGTTAATTGGAATAATAAAAGTTGCATTTGACTTTATGATTTCTTCTAAGCGTTCAAATTCGTTTCCACTTCCTTTAATAAGGCATTTAATTCCAAATTCATCAGCTAATTTATCAGCTCTTAATGCGTTTAGTTTATCGCCAGCATTGAATATTTGAATTAAATTTTTATTGTTGTTAAATGCTTCAAGCGATAAATCTTTTGTTTTAGACATCCCTTGCGCGTACCATTTTGCATCATGAAATACTTGACGAATCAATGCCATACTTCCCATCATAGAAGAAGGATAACTTTGTTTTGTGAATTTACTTCTACTAAATGTAAAATGCTGCGATACTTTCTCTTTAATAATTCGGTTAGCATTGGTTGCTTTATCGTTTAAAGTCCAAAAAAGTCCAGTTCCTGCAATTATTCCATCATTATGGTGACTTAGTACCGAACCAAATCCTATTTCTCTAAGATTTGAAGCGTTTTTTTCGTCATAACTTAAATTTTCATAGGCATTATATTCTGGTTTGATGTGATCGTTCCAGTAATAACCTTCTCTATTAGTTTCGTATTGAGGTGTAAAGTTTCCATTTGGTCTAGCGGCTGGTTTGCTTATTCCAAATTCACTATACAATTCAATAAATGAAGGGTAGATTGTTTTGCCTTTTGCATCAATAATTTGGGCGCCTTTTGGAATAGAAATACCAATTCCCACCTCAAGAATTTTATTCTCTTTGATAAGTAAAGTTGCATTTTCTATTGACTGAGTTGCCGATAAATAGATTGTGGCATTTTGAATGGCTGTAAAGTTGTTGAAACTTTGTTTTACTCCATCATTTTTTGGAAAATACTCTTGAGCATAGCCTGAAAAATTCAGTAATAACAGGAGTAATAAATATAAATATCTCATTTTTATAAATTTTGTAATCGCTAAATATAAAAAGAATCTTGAAAATAATGAATATCTATCAGATTATTTAACAAATGTTAGCGCTACAAAATGCCTCGGGCTTTTATTTCAAGATATTTATTTATAGTGTCCAATGTTAAATTTTCGGGCTTTGTTAATACCGAATAAATGCCATATTTTCTCAATTCATTTACAATTAATCGTTTTTCAAATGCAAATTTTTCGGCAATGACTTTGTCATAAATTTCTTGAACTGTGTTTGATTTTTGCTGGATTAATTCGTCTAATTCGGTATTATTAAAAAATACTACTACTAATAAATGATTTTTTGCAATACCTTTTAGATAGGGTAGTTGTCTGTATAATCCATCCAGTGTTTCAAAGTTAGTATAGAGCATAATTAAACTTCTTTGATTGATATGGTTTTTTACATCTATGTATAATCTGCTAAAATCACTTTCAAAAAAATCGGTTTTAATATTGTAGAGACTTTCCATAATTTGTTGCATTTGACTTTGTCTTTTTTCGGCAACAACTCTGTTTTCCACTTTTTTAGAAAATGTAAACATTCCGGCTTTGTCTTGTTTTTTTAGTATTACATTGGATAAAACTAAAGTTGCATTAATTGCATAGTCTAATAAACTAAGGCCGTTAAATGGCATTTTCATTACGCGTCCTTTATCAATTATCATATATACATTTTGCGATTTTTCATCTTGAAATTGATTGACCATTAACTGACTTTTCTTTGCAGTTGCTTTCCAATTAATTGTTCTCAAATCATCGCCTTGTACATAGTCTTTTATTTGTTCAAACTCCATGGTGTGTCCAATTCTTCTAATTTTTTTCAAACCATATTGAAACAAATTATTTGAAAATGCCATTAAATCATACTTCCTTAATTGCATGTAAGAAGGATAGGTTGGCACCATTTGGTTTTTATTGTAGGTAAATCGTCTGCTTACTAATCGCAAAGGTGAAGCAGCGTAAATATTTAGATTACCAAAGGAGTATTCTCCTCGTTCAGTGGGTCTTAATAAATAAGTATAATTATCTTTCCCAAATGCTTTTATCTTTCGTTTAACTTCAAAATTACGTTGTTGAAATTGAAAAGGTATTTCATCAATTATTTTTGAGTAAATAGGAAATGAATATTGATTATTTATAACGATATTAATTTCGTTTTCATCGCCATTTGATAATTTTTCAGACATAATTCGGTTACCTATTATTTTTTTTCCGGATGCAAAAAGCAATAAGGTGTCTATAATTAAAAAGGCTAATAGTATATATAACACATACCATGCAGCATTGTAAAACATTGGAAAAAGATAGGCTAAAATGAATAGGAAAATCACCCCTATAATACAATAAAAGAGGATGTTGTTTAGATAAAGTTGTTTGAAAAATCGAATCATGTAAAATTAAATCAACTATTATTATCTAGGAATTTCTACCGAATCTACAATTTGTTTGATGATTTCGGTACTTGTAATTCCTTCCATTTCACGTTCAGGAGTTACCACAACTCTATGCTGTAACACCGGAATCGCGGCGTCTTTAATATCATCTGGAGTAACGAAATCTCTTCCGCGCAAGGCGGCAAACCCTTTAGATGCATTTAAAATTGCAATTGAAGCTCTTGGCGATGCTCCTATATATAAGAATGCATTTTCGCGAGTGTTCAATACTATTTTTGCAATGTATTCGATCAAATTTTGTTCAATTAATATTTCTTTTACCAGTTCTTGAAAAGCAATTATATTACTTTGCGAAATAATAGTTGCTATATCACTCATTTTGTCTCGACTTTGTAATTCGTTCTCTTTTTGAATAATATGTATTTCCTCAGACAAATTAGGATATCCAATATTAATCTTAAATAAGAAACGGTCTAATTGTGCCTCTGGTAATCGATAAGTTCCTTCTTGCTCAATAGGGTTTTGGGTTGCAATTACAAGAAATGGTCGGTCTAAAATATACGTGGTTCCATCTGCAGTAATTTGACGTTCTTCCATTACTTCAAAAAGTGCCGCTTGTGTTTTTGCAGGCGCCCGATTAATTTCATCTATTAAAACAAAATTTGAAAATATAGGCCCTTTTTTAAAGTCAAATGTTGATTTTGAAAGATCAAAAACAGATGTTCCAATGATATCCGATGGCATTAGATCAGGTGTAAATTGAATACGACTAAAATCTAATGATAATGTTTTTGCTAATAATTTTGCACTGATGGTTTTAGCCACACCCGGAACTCCTTCAAGTAGCACATGTCCATTTGATAAAACCGCAACTAAAAGTTGGTCTATCATTTTGTTTTGGCCAACAATTACTTTAGCAATTTCGGCTTTTACTTGTGCAACACTTTCTTTTAGGGGTTGTAAATTTAAACGCGATTCAAAGTTTACATTTTCGTTTTGTTCGTTATTGGTTTCCAAGTTATTTTCCATTACAAATTGAGTTTTTCTAATAGTTCGTTAAAATTAATTAATTCTTTTTCAGTGGTTTGAGATTGATTTCTGATTTTCTTAATCAATCTTACTACATTTTCGATGTCTGTTTTATCATTTCCTGTTTTTTGATGCAAACGATTTATAAACGTTTCGTCTAAATTAAACGTGTCAATGTAGTATTCATTTCTGATTTTTTCGAGTAAAAAGACAATTTTTTTCTCTGCAATATTTTGGTGATCTTTTTCTTGATAATATAGGTTTCCAATTGTTTTGGTAAAATCTACTGTTGTATTTTTTAAGGGTTCTTTAATTGGAATAATACGTTGTCTTCTTTTTGCATTAAATATCATAAAGAATAGTAAACTAATTAACGACAAATACCATGCCCATCGTAAAGCTGGTTTACTTAAAATGTAACGTAATGGTGATTCTGATAAGTTTTGATTTTCATATTGATTTACGTTCCAATATATGGTTTCATTGGGTGCAATATATCCTAAAACCTCTTGCGTATACTGAGCATTCTCTTTCAATAAATAATAATTTGTAAACGCAACAGGTTGAAGATGTAAGTAAAAAGCGCCATTTTTATAAGGAATTCGTACAAAATTTGTTTGCGTTATTCCTTTTGAATTCGATTGAGTTCCTAAAACAGTGGTGGTTGTAGAATCAATTTCATAAAAATAAGCATCATTTACCCCTTTGTTAAAATAAAATTGATTTGTCTTATGATTTCGTTCTGTTTTAAATTGAATAGAATCTAGGAATGAATTACTTTGAGCCGTTTCAAAGTGTAAAGAATCGGCTAGTTTTTCAGGAAAACTTGTAGCACTTAAGAAGGCATTATTTCCGTGACTTACAAAATATAGTAGTTCATCTACCGAAGTATCATCAATTGTACATGAATTATCAATATGTAAAAATGTTCCGGAAACAGTATAAGTAGAATCATCAACATCATAATACTGATCAAAAAACTCATAGGGTGTTTCTCCAAATTTTTTAATTTTTTGTGGATTAAAAAAGGATTTACTTTCTTGATCAAAAACATAAAGACCAAACGGAATTTTTTCTCTCAAAGAATAACTTGGCCTCCAATCTATAGGTGTTTTTTTATTGGCATCAATAATTATAATCCCCACAAGAATGAGTACCAATAGGAAGATGTATATTTTTAAACTTTTTGGCATTTACTTTGAAATTAATTTTAAAAAAGCGGTTTCGGTTTTTGAAAAATCGGCATCACTAATTTCAAATTCGCCATACCAGCTGTATTCATAGACATATGATAAAAATTGAAAATCTTGTTTTAGAGATTCAGATTTTATTTCTTTATAATAATCACCATTTGTTTTTTCAATATCCCATTCTATTTCGCCTTTATCAGTTAATGATTTTAGTAACCACATATAATAATAACGTACGGCTAATCGATAATTTTTATCATGTAAAGCTTTTTTGATTATTACTTTAAAATCTATCGAATGGATATTTTCTTCTGTGCTTTGGGTTATTATTATTTTTTTAGCCGAAGCACTAAAAATCCATCCACCTTCTTTATTAATGATGATTTTAACAATCATATAAATAACAAATAAGATTATTAGAACGGCTATAATTCGCATAAGTATTTCAAGACCACTTAATGTTTTTTCAGCATTTCCAAAATTAAAAAGTTGCTCAAAAAACTGTTCAACAGCTCTCCAAAATCGCTCCCAAGCAGACGCGTTTGCTTCTGAAAATTTTTCATCGTAATTAAATTCGTCTGAGTTATATTTTCGCTCTAAATTTTCAAACTTCCTTGAGTGATAAGCAATAGAATCGATTTTTTGAGAAAAAGAAAAAAAACTTATGAAAAGAAAAACAATACTTTGCGTTAACCTATTCTTCATTTTGCCCGATTAAATCAATATTGTTTTTTGCACTAATATTTTCTTGTTCTTCGATAAGACTATAATAGATAATTCCTTGGTTGATTAATATGATATTTTGTAATGTGTAATTAAAAAGTATAGAAATTATCATGATTACAGTTAACAAAATAGTTAATAATGAAAAAACATTTTCAGAGTTTTGTGTAGTTTGATCAGAATCGATGAAAATAGTAAAAATACCAATAAAATAAGGCACCATTACGACAATTCCTAAAACAATTTGAACAATGGATTGCATGACATAATTTGAACCAATTATTGGCCAAAATTTGCTTTTTAGTAACTTTAAGCCTCTTTTAAGTGCATTAAAATAAGAAGAATTGGTGCTAATATATTCATAATAAGATAATGATATCCAGCAGGTATAAGCGGGTATTAAAATTATTAAAATAGGAACACCAATAATTACAAAAACAAGGGCAAAACTTAACCCCAAAAGCACCAATAATAATGGAACTATAATAAATAAGGAAAATAGATAAAATTGGATAGTTCTTCCGATTTTACCTTTAATTAGTGAAGTTAAGTTGTTAAGCGAAGGTTGCTTGTTTTCTCCTAACAATTTTAAATAAGCAACTGGGTACAAATAGTTAACAAGTGAAGCTAACATTATTAGTAAAATCAATGCTACACCAAAAAAAATAAATAAGGCTACATTTGATAGAATAGTATCTAAGAAAGCATTACTACTATTTGGAGAAGAAGCTAAAAATGCACTTTTTAGAAATATTTGCATAAAGAAATAAATTACTATGCATAAAACGAGCAATAGTCCTCCGTTAATTATGAAATAATTTTTAAAATAATTTTTTCCTTCCAATTTTAATAGGGTAAAGGTATCACCTACAAGTGAACTAAAATTTCTTTTACTGTAAAGCTGAAACATATTTTTTTGTTTTAGAATGAATAATATAGGGATAAATCAAATAATAGAAACTAATTGCAGTTAAGGTTATCAAAATAATACTAATGCTTAAATAAGTAGGCATTTCTTTTGAATATCTAGTAATATAACCTTCAAGAAAACCTGCGGCAAATGTAAATGGCATTGTGCTTAAAAATATTTTAAAACTATTTTTAAAACCAATTTTAAATGAATTCATTCTTGAAAAAGTTCTTGGAAAAAGAATACTTGCGCCAAGAATAAAGCCAGCGCCCGCTTCAATGACAATAGCAAAAATTTCCATAGAACCATGAATCCAAATGCCTCGAACACTTTCCCAAAATACTCCTCTTTGATAGAAAAAATATTGAAAAGAACCTAGCATAATTGAATTTTGCATTAATATATAAAAGGTTCCAATGCCTAAAAATATACCAAAAAAATAGGAAAGTGCACCCACGCGTAAATTGTTTAAGGTAATTCCAATAAAACTTCCCCAATTACTTCCTGATTTATACACTGCAACTGGATTTCCGTCTTCAATATTTTCCAACGTCATATTAACATATTGATCACCAAGTATTAGCCTAACAAATGTTTCGTCATTGTGAGCAGAAACGACACCAATCGTAGTTAATAATCCAAAAAATAAAAAAGCATAAAGTATATATCTTCTATATTCATAAACTAATAATGGCACTTCAGTTTTAAAAAAATAAACTAATCTATTTGTCTCGGTCCTTTTTGTTTTGTAAATTTTTTGATAGGTTTGTGCAGCTAAATGATTCAAATAAACTACGGTCTTACTTTTTGGATAATAAGTTTGCGCATAAGACAAGTCATTGACCAAATGTATATACAAATGTGCCAAGTCATCTGGGTTTTTTTTAGTATTACCAAAAATAGCTTGTTCAAATTCAAGCCATTTTTCTTTATTTTGTTTAATGAATGCAATTTCTCTCATGAAATGCTAATATATAAAATATGACACAATTATCAATAAACACAACGCAAAATGTAAACATAAATTTTACGGCAGCTTCAGTAGGAGATAGAATTTTAGGTCAATTGCTTGATTCTCTGGTTAAAATAGCATACGGTATTATGGTTTATATAATTGTTCAAATTTTTAGTTTAGAAAATTTATTTGATGGTTTAGATCAATGGTCAATTATTGCAATAATTTCAGTTATTGGACTTCCGGTCATGTTTTATTCGCTTATTCAAGAAAGTTTATGGGAAGGACAAACCATTGGTAAAAAACTGATGAAAGTGAAAGTAATAAAATTAGATGGTTATCAGGCTGGTTTTGGCGATTACCTTATTCGTTGGCTGTTTAGATTAATTGATATTTCGGTCGGAAATGGTGTCATCGGATTAATTGCTATTGTATCTAGTAGTAAAAATCAACGCTTGGGCGATATGGCAGCAGGAACAGCTATTATTTCGCTAAAAAATAATATCAATATTAACCATACTATAATTCAAGATATAAATTCAGATTATTTACCTACTTATCCTCTTGTAATTAAGCTTTCGGACAATGATGTACGAATTGTAAAAGAAACATTTGAAACAGCAGTTTTGCAAAAAGATTTTGTAACACTAAGCAAGTTGGCAAATAAAATTAGTACCGTTACCGGAATTAAAAATACATCGGGAACCGATACCGATTTTATTAGAGTAGTATTAAAAGATTATAATTTTTATACTCAAAATATGTAATCTTAGTACACAATATATAAGTAACCAATCATTGGTTCTGGAAAATCTGGATCGTTTAAATATAAAATATAGAAATAAGTACCCGCAGGCGCTTTTTCACCACCTATTCCATTTGGAACTATTCCATCCCAATCTTCTTTATTGTTAGTCCCGGTCCATAAATGTTTGCCCCATCGGTTATAGATTTCTAATTTAAAATCAACAAAAACATCGCGAAGGCCATCTATAAAAAAAGTGTCATTAAATCCGTCACTATCAGCTGACACAGCATTATAAATGGTAGGCGGACAATTTCTTGTGGTTAAATTGAACGAACTAATTGAATAACAATTTATGTTTTCTATTCGGACAAAAATTTCTTTAGGAGTAGTTTGTGCTTCATAGCTAGAGGTATTTAAAATGGGGTAAACAGCCTCAATTGCATTTGAATTGCTTTCAAAAAATGAAACTATATCATTTGGATCTGTTTTTATAAGGTTTTCATAATTTGAAAAATCAAAAAGGCCCCGAGTTAAACCTAAATTACAGTTTTTAATATCTTCTAACACATTAAAAGTAGGAGAAACTATCAGCTTAATTACAATTTGTGATGAGTTATTATTTTCAATTAACTCACGTACAATACCTATACCATTTCCTGTGTCATCAACCACAGCTGTAAGTCTAAAATTTAAAGGAATAGTTGGCGGAATAAGCAATGAAGTTGATCTATTTTCAATCCCTCCAATTGGAATACTATTTTGGGTATAAATTGTAGCAATTGCTTGAGAATCTGCATAAAAAGTAATAGGAGTATTTGCTTCTAAAACTTCAGTACTGTTTAAATTTGAAACGGTAAAATCAATTGTGACTTCTCTAGAATTACAAGTCGAAATAGGATTACGAAGTGCAATAGTAGCATCTGGTAATTGACTATTTAATTTTGTGATTACGGTGTTAATCATAATGAAATCTTGAGAAGACGATAGTGTAATTGTCGCATTCGTATCTCCAATCGCAACATAATTATCAATTTCATAGATATCTAAATCCATGTTGTAAAGCGTGTTTGATCCTGTTACAGAATTCGTACTATTAAACACATTATTTACAGGATTTGAAGCATTACTAATTATAATATTATTCACCGAAAACGTTTCTGTTGCTAGCTGAGAATCACCTTCCCAAGCAATAAAACCAGCTTTTGCATTAGTGTTGTTCATTACAAATAGATTGGTTAAATTGATTTGTAAAGCATTAGGAACACCTTGCAATCCATCATAAATATTTAGTTGGTTTAAAGTTAAACTTTGATTTTCATAAACAATCAATATGGCCCAACCTGCAAAATTTGTTTTTCGTGAATAGTGTAAAGGTTCAAAAGCAGAAATATCTAATTCCGATAAAGTATAAGTACCATTACCATTAGTTTGTACAAAAGAAGTAATGTCTTTGAAAGCACTAAAATAGGTAAATGTATTTGGCGAAAAAAAACTCGAATGTGTAAAAGTTCGATCAGCAACAATGGAGTTTCCATTTAAATTAACATTGAAATCACCATCTCCACTTCCTGCCCAATATAAATAAGCTCTAATTATGTTGTCTGAAGGTGATAAATTTAACTCAGCCGATGATGTTGAACTAGTAACATACCCAAAGGTTGGATTGTTTTCGGCGCTATTCATGGTGTTTCCTATGAACGTAAAATCATATCGACCATTAATTTGTTCAAATAGCGAAATATCTTGACCTTTTAAAATTAGAGGGCAAAACAAAAGAAATTGAAAAATAAAATAAATTATTTTTTTCACGCTATTTAGAATATTAATTTTGGTTCCAATTTACTACATTTTATTTAAAAAAAATCAATTTTGAATTAATGTCAGCTAAAAAATTAGTAATTTTCCAAAATTAAAATCGAGTTTTGAAAAGTTATATCATTAGAAAATATCAATCTTCAGATTATTCACTTTGGAATGAATTTGTGGCAAATGCTAAAAACGCTACATTTTTATTTCATCGAGATTTTATGGAATATCACAGTGATCGTTTTGAAGATTTTTCATTATTAGTTTTTGACGAAAAAATGCAGCTAAATGCTATTTTGCCTGCTAATATTTCAAATAATGTAGTTTATTCTCATCAAGGGTTGACTTATGGAAGTTTAGTTTTACATAAAAAAGCAAAGCTACATGAAGCAATTGGGATGACATTTTTCTTGTTAAAATTTTTGGAATCAAATAACATTCCATCACTTTTTTTTAAACAAATACCTTCTATTTATACTTCATTTCCATCAGAAGAAATGGAATATGTAAGTTTTCTTTTACAAGCAAAATTAGTGAAAAGAGATAGTTTGTCTGTACTAAATATGGAAATGGATCATTTTATTTCAAAGGACAGAATACAATCCATAAATAGAGGAGTTAAAAATGGATTAGTTTTTAAAGAGGAAATTAGTTTTGACACGTTTTGGAATCAAGTTTTAATTCCAAACTTAGTTCAAAAACATAACACTCATCCTGTTCATAATTTAAACGAGATAACTTATTTAAAATCAAAATTTCCATCAAATATTAGACAGTTTAACGTTTATTTAGGGGATGAATTGGTTGCGGGAACAACTATTTTTGAATCAGAGTTTGTTGCACATTCTCAGTATATTTCTGGAAATTCAAATAAGAATGAATTGGGTAGTTTGGATTTTTTACACAATACATTAATAAACTATACGTTTAAACATAAAAAATATTTTGATTTTGGCATTTCCAATGAAAATCAAGGGAAAAATATAAATGAAGGCCTCTTATATTGGAAAGAATCTTTTGGAGCACGCACTATTGTTCAAAATTTTTATGAAATTGAAACCAAGAATTACAAACTTTTAGAAAATGTATTGATATGATTCAATTCCTAAATTTGAAGAAATTAAACCAGCCTTTTGAAGTTGCTTTTCAACAAAAAATGAAGCAATTTTTAGATGGTGGATGGTATATTTTAGGGAGCGAAGTCAAAACATTTGAAACCAATTTTGCAAACTATTGTGGAGCAAAACATTGCATTGGTGTTGGAAATGGTTTAGATGCTTTAGTACTTATTTTTAAAGGATATATTCAGCTTGGAAAATTACAAAAAGGGGATGAGGTAATTATTCCTGCAAATACATATATCGCAAGTATTTTGGCTGTCATGCAAGCCGATTTAGTTCCTGTTTTAGTTGAACCTCGATCGGAAACATATACTATTAATCCAGATTTAATTCTAGAAAAAATAACGCATAAAACCAAAGCAATTTTACCTGTTCATCTTTACGGCCAATTGTGTGAAATGGAAGTGATCAATTCCATTGCTAAAAAACACAATTTATTAGTAGTTGAAGATGCCGCTCAAGCTCATGGAGCTATGTGGAATGAAATTAAAGCCGGAAATTTTGGAAATGCTGCAGGATTTAGTTTTTATCCAGGAAAAAATTTAGGTGCTTTGGGCGATGCAGGTGCAATTACGACTAACGATGATGCATTGGCAGAGGTGTTATTTTCGATGAGAAATTATGGTTCGAAAGTCAAATATGAAAACGAGATTGTTGGTATTAATTCAAGATTAGATGAATTACAAGCTGCTTTTTTGAATATCAAGTTAGGTTATTTGGATGCTGAGAATGAATCTAGAAGAACCATTGCAAAACGTTATCTTTCGGAAATAAAAAACGATAAAATTGTATTACCCCAATGGGATGAAAGTAATAATCATGTGTTTCATTTGTTTCTTATTAGAACAGATAATCGATTAGCATTACAAGATTATTTAAAAGAATGCGGAGTTGAAACCATGATTCATTATCCAATACCACCTCACAAACAAAAAGCGTTAGCTAGTTTGAATCACATGATTTTTCCAATAACTGAAATGATTCATAATGAAGTTTTAAGTATTCCATTAAATAGTACTTTGACAGATGATGAGATCAATTATGTTATTTCAACTTTAAACAAATATTGATGTCTAATTTTTTTAAGCAATTTTTTTCTAAAGAATTATATAAAATTTTATCAATTAATGGTGTAAATATTTCTGTGCGATTATTAGCTGGATTTTTAACCAGTAAAGCAATGGCAATTTTTGTTGGAATTGCAGGAATGGGTGTTTTAGGACTGGTAAAAAACTTTATTACATTATTAGACACATTTTTATTATTAGGAACAAAAAACGGAATCATAAGTAAATTAGCAACTTCTAAAAACGATGAATATAATAAAAACTATGTATTAAGTTTATTTTGGTTGTTTTTTGGTTTTTCGGTGTTGATTGCTTTAATGGTATTGCTATTTTATAAATCAATCAACAATTATTTTTTTGCAAATCAAATTACATCTATTTGGGTGTTTTTTTTGCTTGTTTTTAGCATTCCATTTCAAGCGCTTTCGCTCTATTTTAATTCGATATTAAATGGTTTAAGAACTTATAAAGTGGTTTCATTGATAGGAATTTTCACAAATGTTTTAAATTTGTTTTTCTCAATATTTTTAATGTGGAAATTCAATGTAGAAGGAGCAATAATTAGTTTGTTTCTTTCGTCTTTTTTGTTTTTTATTGTCTCAGCTTATTTTTTTTCAAAACCATATCCGTTTAAATTATTTTTTAAATCATTTGAATTTGTTTTTAATGACGTAAAGCCATTGCTAAATCATAGTGCAATGACACTTATTTCTACTCTTATTTCTGTAGCATTAGCATATTATATTAGAATTCAAATTGTTACTCGTTTTTCAATGGATTTTGCAGGATATTATGAAGCAATTTTGAGAATTTCGTCAATATACATGATATTTATAGGAACATTAATTTCGTTTTATTTTTTACCTGAAATTGCAAAATGCGAAACACAACAACAAATAAATAAAATTATTAAACAATATATAACCACAATAATTCCTTTGTTTTGTATAGGTATGATAGTGTTGTTTTTCACCTCAAACAGCCTAATAACATTGTTTTATTCAGCCGATTTTTTAGTGATTTCCCCTTATATAAAGTATCAAATAATTTTAGACATCATTAAGGCCATTTATGTAATTTTTGGTATTCAATTTTTTGCATTTGGCAATGTTAAAGGATTTTTGATTACCGAAATGATTTCCTTTTGTATTCAGTTTTTACTGCTTTATTTTACCTTACCCATTTTTGGTTTTGAGTCGGTTTGGTATAGCCAAATAATAAGTAGTTTTGTTTATCTTTTGATAATAATTTGTTATTTTAAAACAAATCCTTTAAAAATTGTAAATAATGAATTATAATCCTTTAATTTCAATTGTAATTCCTGTTTATAATGGTGCAAAATATATAGAAAAAACATTGCAAACCATTAGCAATCAAAGCTATACTAATTTTGAAGTTTTATTAGTTGACGATTCTTCAACCGATGATAGTTTTAACATCATTTCAAAATATGCAGCACTAGATTCAAGATGTAAAGTTTTTAAAAAAGAAAATGGCGGAATTGTTCCAAAAACCTTAAATTTCATAAACCCATTTGTTTCGGGTGATTACTTTTTTTATTCTTCTCAAGACGATTTATTCTCGCTTGATTTACTTGAAAAAATGATAAATAGATGTTTAGAAACTAGTGCAAGTTGTGTTTTGCCTGACATGGAATATTATTTTGAGAATGAAAAAAAAAATAAAAAAACAATTGGGTTAAATGGGAATAGAGCAATTGAATTAACTGGCAAAGAAGCATTTATTCAATCATTAAACTGGAATATTCATGGTTTTGCACTGTTTAAGTCTGAATTTTTAAAAAACGAAATCATTCCAGAAGATGCTTTTGATGCCGATGATTATGTTACACGAAAATGGTTTTTAGAAAGTGATAAAGTAGTGTTTTCCGAAGGAACTTTTTTTTACAGACAAGATAATTCAAACGCTATTACAAAAACATTTGAAAAGAAAAATTTTTATGCCTTAAATTCTCGACAAAAAGTTTGGCAACTCATTTATGATTCTAAATCCTTTGAGCCATACAAATATTCGGCTTATCGAGATTTCATTTACAATTATTATCACACTATCAAAAAATATAAAAAATATAAATTTGAAAATTTGCAAGACGAGAACGAGATTTCAACTTTTTTATCTAA
>CAISYO010000266.1 GCA_903889745.1 uncultured Bacteroidota bacterium
AAAAGAAAGTGCGCTAAATTGAGGTAGTGACTTACGAGAATGGAGAGAAGTATGAACGACTGAAGTAAGGAACGCACTCTAAATTTGCTGCACTTTTTTCTGTTATGAAGGAACATGGCTGGTTGGTTTAACACCCCCAAGCACCGCAATAAAATGTAATGCAATGGAATTTTATGAGGAGCGACGGTTGGTGTTGTGGCAATCGAACAAGCTACACTAGACCGAGAATGAAATGCAGCTTTAGCGAAATGGAATGTAGGGATAGTAGCGTGAAACGTCAAGGAAAAAATTAACATCAGCCTTCAGGCGTTCCTTGATTTGAAGCAAACGAAGTGAGCTAACCTTGATAGCTGAGAGAAAGCGCAACCACCAAATTATCATAGAGCGAGAGACAACAATACTGCTGAATGCAGAGAAGCGAAATGAAGCTGTATGTTGGATTAAGTAGCTCTTACGAACGTAATGAGTGCGCGTGTGAAGATTGGGAGCGCAGAAACAAAAAAAGAGCTGTTATTTTTCATAACTGCCCTTAGTTTTGGTTTCAAGTGGTCTGTGGAATGGAAGCTTGTTAAAGCGACTGGAACAGCCCAACGGAACAAAGCAAACGATTGTAGTAAGACCTTTTGATTGCTTTTAAAAAAACAATATTAATCTTTTATAAAGCGTACTGAAAATCCATTTGGCTTTTCATTGTAATTTCTTCCCACAATTCCATTTTCATAAAATAGATCGCGAAACCAACTATTTGATGTATTGTAAACCGAAGAACTCCACCAGGGTCCTTTATTCATAATATCATAATATATCCCATAGTACCTCTTGAACCTCCTGGAAGACCTGTAAAACCACTACTATTAGTAGCATCTGTATTAGGAGATAACCAATGTGCAAAACCTGATTCTTTCATTTGTCCTCCAGCTATACTTTCTCCTCCTAAACAATTAGTTAAAGTAGTCAACTCTATATCTGATGGAATGTGCCAACCTTGAGGAGCCAATCCTCTTGGATCATTTACAGCATGCCAATTATAAAGTTTGCCATAAACAGCTCCATTAGCTGGGTCATCGTTATAATAACACCAAGCACCTGTTGTTAGGTTTGCCCAAGCTGTGGGGTCTGTAACCTGAGGAATTATATCACCATTTCTATAATGCGAAACGTTTAAATTAGATCTAGTCCATGTTTGATTGCAAATTGTTACTGGTACGTATGTATTCCCATCAATATCAGTTACAGGTAATGTATTAATGTAATTTTGTAGTAGTAATATTTGCGCATCAACATAATCCTTATTTACTGCATCTTTAGGGTTTACTGGATCTCCTAGATTGATAATTTTAGTATTGTTAGCACTATTCCCAGCATTCAATACTGAAGTTAAGTTTTGAGGTGTCGAAGTTGCAGAACTATTAGAGTACAATGCATAAGGAACACTTAATAACTGTGTAGTTCCCATGGCAACAAAACCTGAACCTGTATTTAATTCAATGCCTAAGTAATACGAACCAGCCCCCCAGTTAATAGTTGAAAATGTGCCAGCTGTCACAGTGCCTTGTCCTATCACTAGGTAAACATGTCCTAAATCATCCGTGGTTGCAGTTTGGTTCTCACTGTAAACTTCTGTCCCTGAAGCTGAATTCTGTAAGATGCTAAATTTGAAGCTAACACTTTGATTTAATAATAGTTGTCCTGAAGTGTTTCTAACTGTAGCTTGATAATTGAAACCTTGAGGGGCTTGAGCATTTATTGTTGTTATAATAACAAATGCAAGAAGTGAAAATAATTTTTTCATATATTTAAATTATGCTTTGGTCTAATTAAAAACTAATTATAGTGGTGTATAAGTACTAATAAATTCTCTTTCAACAGTATTACCATTGAACCAAATAGAATAGTAAATGGTAACAACACCCGTATTTGGATTTACAGTACTTGCGTCAAACTGAGCTTGACTTTGACGTACTTCGTTACTGTAGATAGATGCCAATTGTTGCGTTTCAACTTTTATTTTCCCACAAATTTCTGAAAAAGTAAATCCAGCAGAAGTACCCTGTAATTCAACAGTTGGACCACCAAGAGAACTAGTTCCAGGTGTTTGACCTGCTGAATGATAGGCACCAATATAATCATTGCGATAAGTAACAGCACCATTACCAACTAATATAAAATTTTCGAGAGCATGTGTATAAATTGTACCATTATTAACTCTTAAAGTGGATGTAGAATAAGAACCCGATAAAAAAGAATCACATTCATCGATGATTCCATTGCAATTATTATCAATGCCATCATTTACTTCTGTAGCTATTGGAGATATGTCAAAATTACTATCATCACAATCACCTCCTAGTTCACTAAGCCCATCACCATCATTGTCAAAATTTAAATTAATACTATCGATTTGATTTTGCAATTGGGTAACTTGTAACTGCAATTGGGCTTCTAAATGGCTTTTTGTAACTGCATCTTGAGCTTCTGTAGGATCTGCCAAATTCTTAATTTGTAAATTATTAGCTCCGTTATTAACCGCTAAAACACTAGCTAAATTAGGAGTAATAGCTTGAGAATTTCCTGAACTATTAGCATACAAGGCATACGGCACGCTCAATAATTGTGTGGTTCCCATAGCAACATAGCCTGATCCAGTGTTCAATTCAATTCCTAAATAGTAGTTTCCAGTTCCCCAGTTTATAGTTGAAAAACTACCTGTGGTAGCTGTCCCTGTTCCAATAACTAAATTTACTTGTCCTAAATCATCTGTAGGCGCCATATGAGTTTCACTAAAAACAGGTAAACTTGTGGCTGAGTTCAACATAATATTGAACTTAAAGTTTACATTTTGGTTTACAATCAATGCTCCAGTAGAGTTTCTTACTGTAGCTTGGTAATTAAAGCCTTGTGGGGCTTGGGCATTTGTAATAAGTGTAATTACTAATGCTAGAAAGGTGTATAGTTTTTTCATTAGTTCTTAATAATTTTATAAGTGTTCTTTTTATTTGATTCTTTGTTTTCAACAGTAATTAAATACATTCCTTGGGTATAGCTAGACACATCTAATGGAACTTCTTTTTCAATAGTTCCAACATATACTTGCTTTCCATTGATATCAACAATCTGTATTTGAAACGATGTTAAGTCTGGATGGGAAACATACAAAGATTGTGAGGTTGGGTTGGGATATACTTTAATTTCTACATTTAAAGCTACATCATCAATGCTCAATGCTTGTATATCCATTGCAGGATAATATCCATTACCTAATTGATTGCCTCCTGCGGTCATTAATCCAACAACAGGTTCTCCTGTTGTCCAAGAAATTTTAAGATTGGAATTGGTTTGAGTTTTTCCAGCAGTACCTATTACTTGCTTAGAAATGGTTTGTGAGAAGCACGTGGTGCTTACTAACAAAATGAATATCAGTTGTTTCATGATTTAATGAATTAAAAAACAAATTTAGTACTTTTATTTATATGGGGGGACTATCGAAGGTGAAATTTTCATGTGGGGGTTGTGACTGGGATGGGTCTACAATCATACGCATATAACAAACTAACCAAATTGTTTAGAAATTTTGGAAATAATTTTTTTAGTTAAGCTGAGAAAACAATCAAAATGAGCATCTTAATGCTATTTATATTATTTATGATGCCAAGAATAGTTTTTGCATCAGAATGGTGATTTAGGTGGTGGTGTGAATTCACCTTCTCTTTTACACATAAAAAAACAACCTGCTCTTTACGAACAGGTTGAGTTTTAATAGTTACATCTTTTTATAAAAACCCAGTTTGGGTTGTTCTAAATATTTACTTATACAAGTCTGCAAAAAAGAATCTACTGAGCGGGGTTTCATGTCAAACATTTCTCCAATCTCTACTGCTTCTTTCCGCTGAAAACTTTCTGGCAATGCATCGAAGAACATTTGTTTGTTCTTACTAGATTTAAAAACTCCTTGTTCCCCTTGTTTAGGTAAATTATTAAACATTATTATACTGTGTTCCAGATAAACTTTAATTAGGGCTAATGCTGTTTTGAAATCAACATTTGAACATTCAACCTCTCTGCAGTGGCTGTTTGTCTCGAACTTTCTAATAGCTGAGAATATCATACAGAAACGGTATAATATCAACCCTAATCGCTTTACTACACTTAAAGCATCTTCGCTAACAAATGTGCTTATTTGCTCTAAAAACGTCTTAAATTCATCATTAAGTTCTTCCCACTGTTCATCTGTTAAATGCAACTTCATTTCGTCTGTTTCAAAAAACTCCACCATCTTTAAAACGTTTTCAGATTGTTTTTCAAAAAACGTCGTCAGATTTATTGGGTTGCTTTTTGGCGATGGATCTAACCAAATAGAATCGGTTTTAAAAACGTAAAAAACGAATCTGCTGAACAATCCATCTTCAGCTGAATTAATTATACCAAACACTTGTTTAGGTGTGCCAGACAATGCAACTGATAATTTTGGCTCATTTACTTCAACAAACTCTGAATCGGTTTTTCTACTGATTGAAATTGTTTCGTGATGAAAAGCCTTTCTCAACATATCTGAATAACCGCCCCACTCATTTTTAAATGTTTGCCCAAGAGTGTCCGCTTCAGTTTCGCAAATAATCCCTCTCCCATTATTGTGTTCTAAATGTTGAATCACCTTAGCATTACTTGTGTTTGCAGGAATGTACACCACTTTAAACTTTGGTTCCTTTGGCAAACCACCAATAAATGTTGGAGCAATTTTCTTACCCCCCTTTTTACTGGCTGCTTTTTTTGCTTCGTAATCTTTTTTATCTTGAATACTTTTATCCAAAGTTTTAGCGTGGTATTTGTTTGCTAATACTTTGGCAAATTTCAAAGCTCCTTTACCTGATGCAGCTGGTGCTAAAATGAATGAAAACAAATTAGGGTAAACCAAGCTACCGCTATACTCACCTGATACATTTGGTAAACATCCCGATAGAATTGCTAATGCTCCTGTTAGGAAGACATCTTTTTCTCTAGGATCAGAAAACACATTGCAACATTCTAATAGTGTTAGAGGCAAATTTTCATAAACTGATTCAGGTATAAATGGCGTTGATTTGATTAAGTCATCAGCAGGTTCGTCATCATCATTATTTGATACCAAACTTTGCAACTTTGTACCCTTTGCAAAGCTTGCAAAATCAGCAATGTTATTTTTGTAAACACTGTAAACCGTTGACTTAATTTCTTTTTCTTCTAAATCAAAATTGGAAATGCAGAATGCTAATGTTTCAGCTTCAGAGATGCCCCAACGATTTGCATTATTAGCAAAAAGGCAAATGAAATTGTTTCTGTTCCCTTCGTAATACTGTTCTTTTTTCTCAGTGAATTTCAAACATTCATACAATGTTTCGTCTGATGTAATGATATTGGTGGATTCTCGCCTTATACCTGAAATTACAAGTTGAGTTTCTTTTTCAAAACTAAAAACTTCTGCATTTTCTTTATAAAACAATTTTGGATCATACGATACAAAGCACAGACGCCCAACATCTTTGCATTTTGGATCATAGTCAAATCCCGTTAGATTTTTGTAATAATAAGCCACTTGAGCATAAACTTCCTCATGTCTTGATACATCAGAATCTACAGATACAAATACTTTTATTCCTTGACCGCTTGGACTAATGAATGAAGCCAAAGTGTAACTGCAATTATTTACAATCTGTTTCAGATTCTCTATTTCATCATTTGGTATTTTGTCGAAGTCCAAGCATAATGTTTGAGAATAGGTTTCGATGTTATTCTTTGACCTTGGTGTACCAAAAGTGCCTGAAGTTGTAAATCCAAACAATTTATTTTTTAAACTGTTAGCTAATTCGTCATTACCCATTTGTTTGACACCTCTGAGGTATTCAACATCATCTTTGTAAATACCAGTTTTGATTTCTTCAAAGATTTCATGTAAACTAACGTTTTGAATACTTTTTACGAAATCTTTGTACAATCCCACGTACATTTTCTTGTTTAACACTTCAATGTTTTCCCCTTGATCTACTATTGAAACTTTGGCTGTTGGTTTTAGATTCTCCATCGTTACTTTTTTAATAAGGTTAAACATTCCAATAATTCACTTCTCTTATAGTACCGACGAGCACCAATACCATAAGCTTTCACTTTTTGCTTATTAGTCCAGGCCCACAAAGTGCTACTGTCGATTTTGAGAAAATCACACGTTTGTTCACGTGTGAGCAATTCTTCTGAATTGTCTTTTGATTGAATTCCGCTTTGAAATTCTTGAATTCCGTTTTTAACGGATGTGTTAATCAGTTGTTGAAGTTGTTCAACTGATAATGTTTCTAATAAAATTGAGTTACTTTTCATACACGTATGTTTTAATTAATACGTGCAAAATTGCTTATGGAGTCATGTTATGGATTGAATGAAATCGTGTGTTTTATGACACGATTATATTTTTTTCAACCTGTTATAGATTTCTTCTTTATTCTCTTTATTTCCTATCTCGTTTAATGGCTTAATTCTATCAATGTTAATATCAAAATTTAAGAGAAAAAAAACAAATTCTGTTTGCTGGTAGTCTTCATAAATCAACCCGTCCTTTTTCATTCTATGGAAAATATAGCTAAAATTAGCGAGAGCATATTTCTTAATTTTAAATTCTTCAACTAGCTTTTCAAAAAAAAGGTATGCTTTTTGGCTTGTAAAAATACGCGGATATTTGTTTTCTAGCTTTTCTGGGGTTTCAGAAGAAGCAGGCTCTGAATTGCCTAACATACCATCAATAAAACTAAGAATTTTTCTTGCTTCTAGATGAGCAGCATAAAGGTGAATTTCTCGTTGAATCAAATAGTCAGAAAATACTTCTTTATTGTAGGGATGAATGATCTCAATAAATTTTTCAAATTCTTTGTTAAGAAATGGTGGGAAATCTGATTCTTTTATGCTAAACCGCTCTATTGTTTTGGGAATCAGACTTTCGTTAGGGTCATAAATGTAGTATTCCGCTATTTCATCTCTTAAATGTTTTAGAAAAGTATCAAATTTACTTTCATTTAATTTGTCCATTTTAATAAGAACATCTTCTTTTAATCTTGCAGTCTTGTCACTGTAGTACCAGGGATACAAATTCGAGAAGGATGAAGTTGTTAAAATGTCGACATTAGACATATCTTTAAATTCTTGCAGCGGGTTTAAATTATCTTTTTTCATAAATAAGTCTATTCAAAGTATTTTGTCATTTCTAAAGCCAAATCTTTATTACTCTTACCAATGTATGTAAGAAACATTGTTTCGGTACTATGGCCAGTTGCATAGGTTAAATAGCTTGTTGGAATTATTCCGTAGAAATTGGAAGCAAAAGAACGTCTTCCAATATGGGACGTTACTAATTGCCACTTTGGGAAACTTCCTTCCTCTTTTCTGTAAATCTTACTATTTTCAGTCGTTTTGGATTTCTTACTACCACTAACCACTTCATCAATGCCAGCAATTTCACATACCTTCTTAACATACTCATTGTACTTTTGGTCAGAAATAGCTTTTGGAAAATGGCCTCTTCTTTTATTTAGTATCTTCAAAACTTTCGGATGCACAGCAATTGCCATTTTCTTTTTTGTCTTTACCTGTGTAAATTCAAGTAAGTTTTTCCCTTCTTCGACTCTTATATTTTTGTGAGTAAACTTCATAAAATCAGAAATTCGTTGTCCAGTATAACAGCTAATTATCAACCAATCCCTCGCATTAAGTAAGCTGTCAGTAAACTTGCTTTCCTCAACATTCTCTATTTTATCTAACTCATCAAAAGATAGAAAAATACTTTTAACTTCCAATTGCTTAATCTTAATTTTACCTAATTGTGGACTCACATTAATGCCAACAGACTGAGCATGATTACATATTGTCTTGATAAATTTTAACGCAGTAGAAACCGTATTGGCGGCATAAAGCTGCTCAGCACAATATTTCTCAAAACTCAACTTGAAGTTTAAATCAATATCGGTAAGTTTCAATCTTTTGCCAGTTGCAGTAATGTATCGCTTTAAAAGTTGTTTGACAACGTTGACTTTCTTTTTTGTATTAGAAGTAATCTCGCCCTTTTTAAATTCAAGATACTTATCAATATAGCCTAATAAATCAATAGGTAATTGTTTTGGCTCAATAGGAGGGTTGTAATACAACTCCACTTGATCTTGCAACCATTTTTTGTCTACTAGATCAGGATTAGCAAAATTAAATGCGGCAATGACATGCTTTTCAATTTTATTAAGCGATTCTGTGACTTCGTGCTGGAGATTCATCACATTAATGTCTTTTTGTTTTTTGACATTATGTTGTTTCTCCCAATAATGCTTAGTAACTTTAAGTTGAGTGCTGGTAGCCAAAACGTAGTCTTTGCCTTGGTGTCTAAATAATAATCGAAGCGTTAAATTAGCTTCGGTTTTTGTAGAGCGGAATAGAAAATTGACAGTTGCCATAGAAATCATTTTTTAAAACAATACAAATTTACAAAAGTTGTACGATATTTGTACGGTAAAAATAAAATTAATTCAAATTGAAACAAACTTATCCAAAATAAAAAATGCTTGAAATTCAATACTTTGATTGAATTTATTGATAAAGTTAGCAAAAAAAGGGATCTGAGTTTTTTGTAAATTTGAGCTATTGTAGTACTGGAGGTACCACAAAAACCCTTGATAATCCTATGATTTTCAAGGGTTTTTTGTGTAATAAAAACACCCCAAATGTAACGACATTTGGGGTGTTTTGTTTGCAAATAAATTAAAAAAATTAAAGTTTTTTAATTATAAACTCGCTTCTTCTATTGGCTTGATGTTCTTCTTCAGTACATGGCACATTATCTGCACAATTATTCAACAATTGAGTTTCACCATAACCTTTCCCTGTTAATCTATTTGGCGCTAAACCATTTTCTATTAACCACTTTATTGTTGATTTTGCTCTTCTATCCGACAGACTTATATTATATTTTGAAGTTTGTCGACTATCAGTGTGCGAACGTACATCAATTTCAAGAGTAGGATATTGTTTCATGACTTCCAATATTTTAGCTAATTCAACAGCAGCATCTGGACGAATATTTGATTTGTCTAAATCAAAATAAATAATGTCAATACCTAATGTTTTTCTTAAATCTCTGCCTACTTTTAATGGTTGTAAATTTGGTGTTAATTCAATTAAAACATCTGTAATTCCAGAATCTTTTGGAGTAATAACAAAAGTTTCCTTTGCAGCAAATTCATTTTTATCAAATTTAAGTCTGAATTTTGTTTCACAAGCTACTTGGCCAAAATCAAATTTACCATTTTGATCTGTCATTAATTCATCAATTTTTACATAATTAATATCATATAAAACTACTTTAGCATCAGAAATAGGCAATTTGGTTTCTTCATCAACTAATAATCCTGTAAGACTTTGTTGGCAATCTTTTGGTATAGGAATCGTTTCAGTACATTTATAAATATCATCATATCCTAAATTATCCTCTATTCGATTGGAACTAAAAAATCCATTTTTTGTTGCGGTATCCATAATAAAAGCAAAATCATCTGAATTACTATTAACAGGTGTTCCAACATTCTTGATTTTTCCGTGTGTTCCATCTTCCTTAATTTGCGTAATGAAAACGTCTAATCCTCCTAAACCAGGATGTCCATCTGAAGAAAAATACAATTCATTGGAATTAGAAATAAAGGGAAACGTTTCTCTAGCTTCAGTATTAATTGATCCTCCTAGATTAACTGGTGGGCCAAAAGTTCCATCAGAAAGAATGGCAACTTTATAAATATCCGACTGTCCTTTAGTGCCTGGCATATTTGAAGAAAAATATAGTGTTTTCTCATCGGGACTTAAAGCAGGATGGGCACAATTATATTCATTACTGTTAAACGGTAATTCAACAATATTTTCCCAAGAATCACCAATTTTAGTGGCTTTATACAATTTTAATAAAATAGTTTTATTACTATCTCTACCCTTTTTACCATTCAAGAAATTATTTCGAGTAAAATACATCGTTAATCCATCATTAGTAAAAACTGGGGTTGATTCATGATATTTTGAATCAATTTTTTTAGAAAATTTCACAGGAGTTTCTAAGTTACCATTGTCAGAAATTATAGCTCCATACAAATTAGTATAAGATTGATTGGTCCAATTATGTTTTTTTACAAAAACTCCTCCAGTATCTCTTGCAGATGTAAAAACCAATGTGTTTTTATAAAATGAAGTACCATAATCAGAATACTCTGAATTAATACCCGCATTTTCAATTCGATACCTTCCTGAGTTCTTTTTAATTTCTTCTAAATAATTAGATTGATTTTTAGATAAAATCGCACGTAAATCAGAAGCATTAAGCTCATTAAATTGAGCCATCATTGCATTCGATTTTTTGTAATCACCAATCGATTTTAATGTTTGTGCATATCTAAAATAGTATTCGGTATCCACTTTCTCATTTAATGAGAATAATTGTTCATACCATTTATTTGCGTCATTTAGATTAGATTGAAAGTAGTAAGAGTCGCCCAGTTTACTGAACAACTCAACTGATTTATAGCCCTTATTGGCAACTTTTTCATACGTTTTTATTGCATTCACATAATGAAATTGATCATAACTTGCATCGGCCTTTTTAAGTTGTACTTTTTGCGAGAAACTAAAAAATCCAAAAATCAAAAAACAAACTAGAAAACTATTTTTTATTTTCATACTATTTATCATGTTAGAAAAATCTTGGAAAAACAATTTTTTCTTGTTTACCTTTAAATTCATATCTTAAAAAGAATTCGTGTGAACCAGAATTATAATTTGCTAATTTAGTTGTATCAGTATCGTAGGTATACCCTATAAACCAATTTTCATTAACTTGAAAACCTACCAAGCCACTCAAAGCTGCGCTCCATCGCCAAGCTCCACCAACTACAAATTTATCATTAAACATAAAATTTGCTGTCAAATCTGCCTGAAGAGGTGCTCCTTTGACAGATTTAATTAAAAACGCAGGTTTGAATTTTGTAGTTTCGGATAAATCAAAAACATACCCTCCAATAAAATAATAATGTAATACGTCTTTTGCAACTGATGAGGCGTTATCATTAAAATGTTTGGTTTCTAGAATAAAGGGCACCGAAACTCCTGCATATAATTTATCGGAATGGTAATAAACTCCTGCTCCAACATTTGGTGAAAATTGATTGTCAATGTTATTTTGAAATCTTGGATCATTTAAATCATATCTATTTAATTTTGTATAATCAACATTAAATAAACTAGCTGTTCCTTTCAAACCAAATGATAATTTATAATTCTCCGATGTGTTTATAGTATAGGAAAAATCAGCCGAAATAATACTTTTATCAGATGGTCCAATCTCATCTTGTATAACCGACAATCCTAGACCAACTTTTGAATTGTTGATTGGCGAATGAATCGAAGCTGCCGAAGTAGTTGGAGCACCTTCAAGACCTACCCATTGCGCTCTATGGGTTCCAAAAATACTTAACACACCTCTTGAGCCAGCATAAGCTGGATTTACATTTACGGTATTGTACATGTACTGAGTAAATTGAGCGTCTTGTTGCGCTTCAACATTAGAAACACCAAGTAGTACAAACAAAAAAAGTATTTTTCTCACTATTTTAAAAATTTATAAACTCTAATTGAAATTGTGCAATGAAAAAACTTGTTTTTCGATAGTTGATAGTTGTAATAAAAAAATGCCCTTTTTACTGTTGGGCATTTGAAGTATTTAAAACCTATTTTTATTATAAATAATCTTAATTAGCTTTAAAATTAATTGCATTTAGGGTATTTGATTTTATTATTCTTTTATTATAGTAGTGGCATATTCATAATTACTGGAAGTTAATCTTATTAAATATTCTGCACTAGAGAGACGAGAGAGATTTAATTTTATTTCGTTATTTTCATTAACCACTACTTGAGAGTGAATTAATCGACCTAATATATCAAAAACCATTGCATTGACTTTAGTCCCGGGCGAACTTGAAAATCTGAAGGTTATGTATTCTATAAATGGGTTTGGAAATAGAGTAGTTTGAATCGAATCAGTGTTTTTATTAATTATTTTACTCCAATTATTTTGTTGAAATCCTTGCTGTACAACATAAGTACCTGAAGAAGTGCCCGTTACCGATTGCTGCCCTACACTGTAATTTACTGTAATACCAGAATTAGTAACAACACCCCCACCTTGTGCGCTAATCATTTGATGATGAACCGATTGGGCTGATGCAGAAACTACAAACAAAAAAAAACAGTACTATTCGCATTATTAAGATGGGTAATTAATTTTAAATCAACCGCAAATATATACAATTTTCATAAAAAGCATAATTATTTAAAAATAAAAAAATGATAGTAGATATTATTCTACTAAATAATGAAAATAATTATTTATAACACAACCTCATCATATTTTAAAACTACACCATAGCCATTTTCATAAAAATACTGTTTCGGGTCGTCTTTTGAAAGCACCATAATAAAGTCTCCTCCCCAAGCACCAAGACTTTTAATTACTCCTGTAAAATCTGGGAATAATTGTTCTTTTATGGTGGTAGTTTCTAAGACTTCACTCAATAATATTTCGTGGTATTCCATCAATTGGGCAAAGGCATCCAGGGTTTTACAGTGAATAACTTCCTGCGTAATTGTATTTATTTTTGAACAAATCGAAGGAGATTTATGACGTTGCATTAAATAAGTTGTGATTGCCGATTTACTACTTTGTTTTTGATTTAAATACACAAAATATATCTGATCCTTAAAAGTAGGATTGAATGAGACGGTTTTAAAGTTGGGAATTTCGTTTTCTAATTGGTAAATAATAGGTGAATTAGTTTGGGCACAAGCAATATCATAACCGCTTCCACCAAAACTTTTAGCTAATAATTCAAACGCATCAATTTGAAACCATTGGGCAATATTATTAATGAGTGTAGAAGAAGTTCCTAAACCCCAATTTCTTGGAAATGTTAAATGGGTTTCGATTTCATATCCTTGCTCATATAAAGTAGTTGGATTTTGAAGATTAGCTTGATGTAAAATTTCGATTAAAGTATTTTTTACCGAATCGTTTTTCTCTGAAACGCTTTTGTTTATAATTTCCGGAAAAGTAAGAATATCTTGAAACCAAATGCTTTTATCGGAATCAAAACTGGTCCATTTTAGTTCTTGAGTAACACCTTGTTTTACCGTAAGATTTTGACCAAAACGAGTAGGAACCGCTAAGGCTTCGGCACAATCAAGCACAACATATTCTCCTGTGAGCAATAATTTTCCGTTGCTGTAAAACGTTTGGGTTGCCATTATTTTCTGATTTGTTCTAAATAATCAACGACTAAACTGTGCGAAATTATAGTGTCTTTGAAAAATGCTAACACCTGTTGCTTTTCTTCTTTAGTCGCTTGATGTTGGTTTAAAATATTCATCAAATGCATTTTCATGTGACCTTGCTGAATTCCGGTGGTGGTAAGCGAGCGCAATGCCGCAAAATTTTGTGCTAATCCGGCAGCAGCTACAATTTGCATTAATTCTTCGGCAGATGGTTTTCCTAATAATTCCATAGAAAATTTCACTAATGGATGTAACGAAGTTAATCCGCCAACCGTTCCTAACGCTAAGGGAACATCCAGCCAAAAAGTAAAAATTCCGTTTTCGATTTTTACATGTGACAAACTAGAATATTGTCCTGATTTACTCGCATAAGCATGAACTCCAGCCTCTACCGCTCTAAAATCGTTTCCAGTAGCTAAAACTACGGCATCAATTCCGTTCATAATGCCTTTGTTGTGAGTAACGGCACGATAAGGTTCTATTTCGGCGATGCGAACTGCCGTGGCAAATTTTTGAGCAAACTCATTGGCATCAATCGTTTTGTCTTCTGATAACTGCTCAATTGGACAAGAAACCTCAGCCCTTACGACACAATTTGGAACATAATTACTCAAAATGCTCATTATAATTTGAATCTCGCGTTCTTCTTCCGAAAAACCTTCAAAATTACGCGCTTGATTTTCTAACGTTTTGGCAAATTGCTCTAAACAAGTATTGATAAAATTAGCACCCATACTATCTTTTGTATTAAAAGTAGCATGCAACTGGTAGTAATTTTCAATTTCATTGGTTTTATTTTTCAATTCAATATCTAAAATACCACCACCACGCTTTTGCATGTTTTTAGTGATTTCGGACGTATCTGAAAAGAAATTTGGTTTTATTTTGTTGAAAAAAGTAGTCAGCTTTTCAAAATTCCCTTGGAAAAGAAAATGTACTTGCCCTATTTTTTCGGTATTAATGATTGTGGTTTTAAATCCGCCGCGTTCTCCCCAAAATTTAGCAGCTTTTGAAGCGGCTGCTACTACCGAACTTTCTTCAATAGCCATAGGAATCGTATAGTTTTTTCCATTTATAACGAAATTTGGAGAAACACCATAAGGCAAATAAAAATTAGTTAACGTATTCTCGATGAATTCGTCGTGTAATTTTTGTAAGTTTTCATCGGAATTCCAATAATTGATAAGGATCTCTTTAGCCTCTTTTTGGTTGCTAAAATAAGTTGAAGTAATCCAATTTATTTTTTCTTCTTTTGAAAGTTTTGAAAAGCCTTTTACGTTTTGTTGCATATAAATAGTTATTGAAAATGCAAAGATACTAAATATAGTATAATGGGTATTTTATAATTTGTTGACAAAAAACTATATTATTTGTAAAAAAATCACTAAAATTGGACTGTTTTTAAGATTACTTCATATGAAAAAAATAACATTTGCACTACTTTTATTTGTAGTAAGCTCAGTATCAGTAGTAGCCCAACAAAAAATAACGTTAGAAGAAATTTGGGGCGGTGCCTTTAGAACTAAAGGAATGGACGAACTAAACGCCATGAAGAACACTAATCAATACACCGTGTTGAATTTTGATCGTGCCTCAAAAAGTTTTCAAATTGATTTGTATGATTTTGCCACTTTAGAAAAAGTAAGTACGCTTTTTGACACTAAAAATCATTCCGAAATAAAATCTATAGACAGTTATACTTTTGATAAAAGTGAAACTAAAATTTTAATCGCTACCAATTCTAACTCTATTTTTCGTCACTCGTTTACAGCAAACTATTTTGTGTATGATATTGCTGCGAAAAAAATAACAAAATTTACAGATAAAGCCATTCAAGAGCCTACTTTTTCTCCTGAAGGAAACAAAATTGGATATGCTTTTGAAAACAATTTATTTGTTTATGATTTAACTTCAAACAAAGAAACTCAAATTACCACTGACGGAAAGAAAAATCATATTATTAATGGAATTACCGACTGGGTGTATGAAGAAGAATTTGCTTTTGTAAAAGCATTTGACTGGAATGCTGATGGAACTAAAATAGCTTACATTAAATTTGATGAAACTGAAGTGCCTGAATTTTCAATGGATATGTATAATCAAGGATTATATCCTATACAATCGGTATTCAAATATCCAAAAGCTGGTGAAAAAAATGCCAATGTTTCTTTGCATATTTTTGATGTAAAAACTAACGTTTCACAACAAATTAATCTTGGAAATTATCAAGATTTTTATATCCCAAGAATTGAATGGACCAGCGATGCAAAGACCTTGAGTGTACAAGTGATGAATCGCCACCAAAATAATTTAGATTTACATTTTGTCGATGGAACTACAGGAACCACAAAAATAGTTTTAAGCGAAAAAGACAATGCCTATGTGGATGTAACTGATAATTTAACGTTCTTAAAAGACAATAGTTTCATCTGGACTTCTGAGAAAGACGGATACAATCACATTTATCACTATGATAAAACGGGTAAATTGAAAAAACAAATTACAAAAGGCCCTTGGGATGTAACTAATTATTATGGTTTTGATGAAAATACCGGAACTATTTATTATCAATCAGTAGAAAATGGTTCAATTAATAGAGATGTTTATGCCATTAAAGTAGACGGAAAATCAAAAGTGAGATTGTCGTCTAAAACCGGAACAAATTCGGCAACTTTTAGTCCGAATTTTCAATTTTTTATCAATACCTATTCAAGTGCGACTTCTGCTCCATCGTATACGTTGAATAACTCTAAAACAGGAGCTATGGTTAAAACCATTGTTTCTAATGATGCGGTAGAAACGAAATTGGCTAAATATGAGGTATCTCCTAAAGAGTTTTTTGTATTAACTACCGAAAAAGGACATCAATTAAATGCTTGGATGATCAAACCAAAAAACTTTGATGCTACAAAAAAATATCCGTTATTCATGTATCAATATTCGGGTCCAGGTTCACAACAAGTAAATAACGATTGGAACGGAACAGACGATTATTGGTTTATGATGTTGGCACAACAAGGCTACATTGTAGCATGTGTAGACGGTAGAGGAACAGGTTTTAAAGGAGCGGCATTTAAAAAATGCACCCAAAAATAACTAGGAAAATATGAAGTAGAAGATCAAATTGATGCCGCTAAAGTACTTGGCAAGTACAATTACATTGATGCATCAAGAATTGGTATTTTTGGATGGAGTTACGGCGGATTCATGTCGTCTAACTGTTTGTTCCAAGGTGCTGATGTATTCAAAATGGCAATTGCAGTAGCTCCAGTTACTTCATGGAGATATTATGACAGTATTTATACCGAGCGTTACATGCAAACGCCACAAGAAAATGCAAGTGGTTACGATAATAATTCACCCATCAATCACGTAAGTAAATTAAAAGGAAACTTTTTATTAGTTCACGGAACAGCCGATGATAATGTACATGTTCAAAACACCATGAAAATGGTGGAAGCATTGGTACAAGCTAACAAACAATTTGATTGGGCAATTTACCCAGACAAAAACCACGGAATTTATGGCGGAAAAACACGTCTACAATTGTACACTAAAATGACGAATTTCATTAAAGAAAAATTATAACCAACCAATAAACTAAAACAAATTATATGAGCGAAGTAGTAGCAAAACAAAGTCATCCAAAAGGCCTTTGGGTCTTATTTGGAACCGAAATGTGGGAACGTTTCAATTTCTACGGAATGAGAGCGATCTTAACCTTATTTATGGTGAATTCGTTATTAATCAAAGAAGCCGATGCAGCCATTATATATGGTGGATTTTTAGCCTTATGTTATTTAACTCCGCTATTAGGAGGATTTATTTCTGATAAATACATTGGGAATCGATACAGTATTATGTTGGGCGGAACGTTAATGGCTATTGGTCAATTTTTATTATTTATTAGCGCCTCAACATTTGATTCGAGCTTAGGGAGTGCAAAAATTTTCATGTGGATTGCCTTATTTATTATCATTTTTGGTAATGGTTTTTTCAAACCAAACATTTCATCAATGGTGGGAAGTTTGTATCCAAAACAAGAAAAAAGTAAACTAGATTCGGCTTTTACCATTTTCTACATGGGAATTAATATCGGTGCTTTTTTAGGCCAATTTATTTGTCCTTGGGTTGGTGATGTTAAAGATGCCGATACCGGAATTAGAGATATTTTTGCATTCAAATGGGGATTCTTAGCTGCTTCAATTGCGATGATTATTGGAACCATCACATTTTTTGTTTTAAAAAATAAATATGTAGTAACTCCAGAAGGAAGGCCTATTGGTGATTTACCAAAAAACAGTGTTAATGATGATTTTGAAGAAGGTGAAACACAAACAGCTAAATTTACAGGAAAGGCAATTGGAATTGCAGTAGTGTTATTTGCTGCTTTATTCTTTATTTTCAGATTTATATTAGTAGGAGAATTTGGTTTTAGTGCCGTAGAAATGGGGCAATTAATCAAAGGGATTATTTATCCATTTATTTATGCTGCTGGTATTTCATTAGCTTATTTAATTATGAGTTCTGCCGAAAATAAAGTAGAAAGACAACGTATTTGGGTTATTTACATCGTTTCCTTTTTCATTATTTTCTTCTGGGCAGCTTTTGAGCAAGCAGGTTCATCGTTAACCTTTATTGCAGATAATCAAACGGATAGAAGTATTTTTGGATGGAATATGCCACCTTCAATGGTGCAAATTTTTAATGGACTTTTTGTGGTTGCATTAGCCTTACCATTTAGTTTATTATGGGATAAACTAAGAGCAAAAGGGAAAGAACCTGTTTCGCCATTAAAACAAGCCATTGGATTAGCCTTAATTGCATTAAGTTATTTTATCATTGCACACAATGTAAAAGATTTAGGCAACTCTGGATTATTAGCAATTAAATGGTTAATGCTATTATACTTAATCCAAACTATGGGAGAGTTATGTTTGTCTCCTATCGGATTATCTTTGGTAGGTAAATTAGCACCAAAACGTTTTGCTTCATTATTGTATGGGGTTTTCTTTATCTCAAATGCGGCAGGTTATGCTTTAGCGGGTTCGTTAGGAGCAATTATTCCTGCAACAGGCGATAAATTTCAAAAAGCAGAAACAATAGGTGTAAATCTTCAAGATGTATTGGATAAAAAAGTAGCGTTAACTGCAGAGCAAGTTGCATTATTTGAAAAAGAGCAATTACCAGTTGAATATACATCGTTTGCAGGATTTGAAATTCATAATTTATATGAATTCTTCATGGTGTTTGTTGTGTTGTGTGGTATTGCAGCAATTATCTTAGCCTTTTTATCTCCTCGTTTAAAGAAAATGATGAATGGTCTTTAAGCAAATCAATTAAAATATTTTTTATATCTTTCAAGCCTACAAGAAACCCTTGTAGGTTTGTTTTTTTAATACAATATATTATGTGGAAAAGTCATCCTAAAGCATTGCCTTACTTGTTTTTATCTGAAATGTGGGAACGTTTCGGGTACTATTTAATGATTGGTATTTTTACCCTTTATCTTAAAGATGTAGAAGCCGGATTTGCTATGACCGAGAAAGAAGCGTCTGATTTATACGGAACTTTTATCGCCTTGGTTTTCTTAACACCTTTCATTGGCGGTTTAGTTGCTGATAGATACTGGGGCTATAAAAAATCCATCATCATTGGTGGAATAATGATGGGAGCAGGTTATTTCATGATGGGAATTCATGATATTACAATGCTATATGTAGCCATGACCTTAGTAATTGTAGGTAATGGTTTCTTCAAACCCAATATTTCAACGCTTTTAGGAAACTTTTATTCCGAAGATAAATACAAAGAAAAGAAAGACGAAGGCTATAATATTTTCTACATGGGAATTAATGTTGGCGCATTCATATGTAATTTTTTTGGTGCCGCTTTACAAATTTTATTAGGTTGGCAATATGCGTTCATGGCAGCTGGAGTAGGAATGTTTATTGGGGTAATCGTTTTCATATTAGGAACCAAACATTATGGCACTCAAACCGAGAAAAAAGGAGTGCAACCTGGCGATATGCCTTTTTATAAAATTGTTCTATTTATTTTAGTTCCATCAGCGGTTTTTGGAGTAATTGGTTGGTTGTTAAAAGGAGTAACTTCTGAAGCAAATCCAAGTGGCTACATTTTTGGTTCGGATAGTACAGACGCCTTTATTTTTGCCTGTATTCCAGTGATTTTCTTCTACGGAAGTTTATATTTCAAAGGCAAAACAGAAGACAAAAGACCCATTGGTGCGTTGTTGACCATTTTTGCCGTAGTAATTTTATTTTGGGGCGTGTTCAAATTGAATGGTTCTGCATTAAACACTTGGGCAGACCGATATACAGATAGAGAAATTAAAGGAAATACACAAGCAGTTTTCAATGGTTTAAAATTAGCCAAAGAGGTCGAATACAAAAAAGACACGGTTGAATTATATGATGCGAGTTTCCGAATTCAAAAAGTAGATGGCGAAGTTCAAAAAACAGTCGATTACCCGGTTTATTTTAGAAACGTAGCCAAAGATAAATTGCCAGAAGAAGGTTCAAAAGTATCGCTTTGGGCAACCAATTTAAGTCAGTCTATCAATCCAGGTTGGGTAATTATTTTAACACCATTAGTTGTAGCATTCTTCACCTTTTTAAGAGGCCGAAAGAAAGAGCCATCAACGCCAACAAAAATCGCATTTGGTTTATTAATCTCAGCGTTATCCGTTTTAGTAATGGTTGCTGCCGTTAATATGGGCGCAAACGGATCTGAAAAAGTAAGTGTTTGGTGGTTAGTAGCCAATTACGGGGTCATCACTATTGGTGAATTATTTTTAAGCCCAATGGGATTATCAGTGGTTTCCAAATTGAGTCCCACAAACATTACTTCCTTAATGATGGGCGGTTGGTTTTTAGCTACTTCCATCGGAAATAAATTAAGCGGTGTATTAGCGAGTCTTTGGGACACTTATGACAACAAACAAGATTTCTTCTGGATTAACTTCGGATTATTATTATTTGCAACTTTAATAATGTTTTTGTTATTGAAACAACTAAACAAAGTAATGCAAGAAAAAGGGATACATTAAGATGAATTTGGTTAACGAAATATTTTTTAATTCTATTCGAGATGTAATTTTAATTTCTCGACAAAAAGTGTATCGTTCAGTTAATTTCGTCTTATTAGAAACGTATTGGAATATCGGTAAACTTATTATTGAAGAAGAACAGCAAGGTAAAATTCGTGCGGTTTATGGTGCTAATGTATTAAAAAAACATATCTAAAGAATTGACTTTGGAATTTGGAAAGGGTTTTGATGAGCGCAATTTAAATAATATGAGAGCATTTTATAACTCTTTTCCAATTTGGAACGCATTGCGTACCGAATTGAGTTGGACACATTATAGAATTATTTCAAGAATAAATTCAGAAGAAAAACGAACATTCTATTTGAATGAAGCTGCAGATAATAATTGGAATTCAAGACAATTGGAACGCCAAATTAAGTCGCTAAGCTTTGAAAGAACTTTAAAACCTAATCCTAATAAAGAAGAACTTTCTATTCATTCCGTTTTAAAAGACCCGTATATATTTGAATTTTTAGGACTTTCTAGTGATACTAAAAATACCGAATTTCAAATTGAGACAGCAATTATTGATCACATTCAAAAATTTTTATTGGAATTTGGAAAAGGATTTGCTTTTGTAGCAAGGCAACAACATATAATTACAGATAATTCCGATTTTTATATTGATTTGGTTTTTTATAATTATATTTTAAAATGTTTTGTAATTATTGATTTAAAAACAGATAAACTTTCGCATCAAGATATTGGACAAATTGATATGTATGTGAAAATGTATGATGATTTAAAACGAAATGAAGGCGATAATCCGACCATTGGAATTTTGCTTTGCTCTGAAAAAGACGAAACCATTGTTAAATATTCAGTATTAAGCGATAATAATAATAAGCTATTCGCTAGTCAATATATGCTATACATGCCAAAAGAGGAAGATTTAAAACAAATCATCGATCAAGACAGAATTATATACGAGTTAAATAAAGAAAAATAATGCAAACAATAGAACAAATTCAAGATTTTAAAGGAAAATATCCGAAACAATTGTGGTATTTATTCTTTAGCGAAATGTGGGAACGTTTCTGTTTTTACGGAATGCGCGGAATGCTGGTGGTTTTCATGGTAAATCATTTGGCCATGGATGAAAAAACCGCAAATTTACAATATGGTGCTACTCAAGCTTGGGTGTATGCCTTTACTTTTATTGGTGGTTTATTTGCTGATAAAATTTTAGGATTGCGAAAGTCACTTTTTTGGGGTGGAATTTTGATGATTTTAGGAAGTATCATTCTAGCCATTGATCCAAAGAATTTATTTTTTATTGGAATAAGTTTTACCATTGTAGGAACTGGTTTTTTTAAACCTAATATTTCTTCTATGGTGGGCCAATTATATAAAGAAGGCGATCCTAGACGCGATGCCGGATTTTCATTTTTCTATATGGGTGTTAACCTAGGAGCATTAATTGGTGGTTACGTTTGTATTGCAGTTGCCGAAGGCTCTATGTGGCAATCCCTAGTTCCAGAACATTTACGATGGAATGTAGGTTTTGGTTTTGCCGCCATTGTGATGATCATTAGTTTATTGACCTTTACACAAACGCAAAAAACATTAAGCACAATTGGACTTTCGCCTTTACAAGAAGTAGCAACTTCAAAACGAAAAATATTAGAAATAGCCACTTATTTAGGCTCTTTACTAGTAATCCCAGTGATTATTATTATGGTAGCCAATACGAAATATACCGATTATTTTATGATGTTTATCGGGCCAGCTTCAATACTTTATTTGTTTTATGAAATGAAAAATTTCTCGATTTCAGAAAATAAAAAACTGTTAGCTGCTTTAGTATTTATTATATTCTCGATTTTCTTTTGGGCCTTTTTTGAACAAAGTGGAGGTTCTTTAAGTTTATTTGCCGCAAATAATTTAAACAACACTATAGCTGGAGTGGAATTAAGTCCGAATGGCGTTAATAATTCTGCGAATTCATTATTTGTAATTGGTTTTGCGGCTTTAATCGGTTTGGTTTGGTTATGGATGGCAAAGAAAAAGATTGAGCCTAATACTATTATTAAATTTGGCTTGGCCTTTTTGTTTTTAGCGGGAGGTTTTTGGGTGTTTTACTACACACAATTTTTTGCCGATTTAAATGGAAAAACATCGCTTGGTATCTTTACGCTTGGTTGGTTGGTCATTACTTTTGGTGAATTATGTTTGTCGCCTATTGGTATGAGCGCTATGACCAAATTATCGCCACAGAGAACTCAAGCCGTTATGATGGGAATGTGGTTTTTAGCTAGTGCTTATGGTCAATATTTTGCTGGAATTTTAGGAGCAAATATTGCAGAAGCATCCGAAAAGGCAACCAATATTGAAAAACTAATTTTGTATGCTGATGGTTACAAACAACTAGCTATTTATGCCTTTATTTTAGGAGTGGTTTTAATAGTTATTTCGCCCTTAGTTAAAAAATTAATGCAAGAAGTTAAGTAAGTAACACTTTTTGGCATTCAAATTGATTATTTTTGTTCTATAAAATTTAAAAAATGAAAAAGATTTTAGTTATAGCGTTTTTAACTTTGACAACGATGTCATTGCAAGCGCAAGAAGGGTTAACTTGGCATACCGATTTAACCAAAGCAACCGATATTTCGATTAAAGAAAACAAACCACTATTCTTGTTTTTCACAGGTTCAGATTGGTGTGGATGGTGTATTCGTTTACAAAAGGAAGTGTTTAAAACCCCCGAATTTGTTAAATGGGCTAAGGAAAATGTGATTTTAGTAGAGCTAGATTTTCCAAGAAAAAATGAACAAACTGAAGCTGTAAAAATGCAAAATGCGCAACTTCAACAACAATTACAAGTAAGAGGATATCCAACGGTTTGGTTTGTAAGTGCAACAAAAACTGCTGATGCAAAAGTTAATTTAAACGCATTAGGAAGTTCAGGTTATGTTGCTGGCGGTCCACAAGTTTGGATCGATGGTGCTAATCAAATTATCAAAAAGAAATAAATTATTTCAATCGATAGAATCCCTTTTCGGCAATAGCATGAAAAGGGATTTTTGCTTTTCTACAAGTTGCTTCCCAACGTTTAATAGTGTTTTTATAATTGCTTTTATCGGCAATAATGACTTTTGGTTGTGCTGTTTTAATTAATCGGTCTAGGTTTACTTTTGGATTTTGTGTAAGAATAATTATACTTGGTTTTAATGTGGTTTTATACACCCCAAAACTATCAATCACCATAATTCTATTCTGCTGAAACGAAAATACATTTTGCATCGGAAACACTTGTAAAGAATCTGAAAATGTACCTCTAAGATAATGCCGAACCGTTTCCTTATGTTTATTAAAATCATTGGTATAGACAATTACATTTTGTTGATTTTTAATCGCTATTAACGATTGTTTTTCATTAAAAACGAGGAATTCAGACGATTCGTTTTCATTCCATTTTACTACAAGATAACTCAGTTGAAAAACAAAGAGCGTAAAAACCACATAAATAAGAGCATTATTTTTTTTAGCATACATCCAAAACAATAGTGCGGTCAAAAAGAGATAAAGTGTACACACCATGACCACTGAAAAAGAAATATTAGTAATTATTCCGGATTTAAAATGAGCTATCCAATGGATGTAATCATTCATTAATCGAATTGAAAAAGATAATAATTTTCCTAATAAAATTGAAAATTCAGGCGCTACAAAATTAAAAATCAACAAAACAATTCCATATAACAACACAAAACTAGAAAGTGGAATGATAACTAAATTGGCAAGCAAAAAAAGTAGCGGCAATTGATTAAAATAATATAAACTGAGCGGCAAAACTCCTATTTGAGCTGCCATGGAAACGGTTATTAAATCGATGAAATACAGCGCAATTTTATTTTGGGTAACATGAAATTTCTTGTAAAAAGGTTGGAATAAAACAATCGACAAAACCGCTGCATAACTCAACTGAAATCCGATGTCAAAAATAGCGTTTGGTGAAAACAACAAAATAAGCAAAGCCGAAGTAGCCATCGCATTATAAATCGCTTTTGATTGATTGAAATACGTTCCAACACTTATAAAACTAAATAGAGTAACGGCTCTTGTAACCGATGCAGGAAGTCCTGTTAAGAAAGCAAATAGCCACAAGACAAAAAGGATCAATAGTAATTCGATTTCTTTTCCAAAACGAAAACTTCTCAACGGTTTCAATAAAAAAACAAGAAAGAAATACAGGATTGAAATATGTAATCCTGATATTGCTAAAATATGAATTACACCAGCATTGGAATAATCAGTTATAGTTGCTTTATCAATCGCTACACGCTGACCCAAAAGTAGTGCATCAATTATTGCTTTTGTCTTTGCATCAAAATGATGAATGGCAAAACTATCGCTTAACGTATTGCGCAATTTTTCTATAAAATAATTAAAGTTTTGATGTTGCTTTATGATTTTTATCGAGGAATTATTGAGATAAATTTGATGCCCAATGTTTTGTTTTTCTAAATAATTAGCATAATCAAATTGGTACGGATTATAAGCCTTTGGAATCGGATAAATGGACTCGTTTATAGAAATTTCAGTACCAGATTGCAATACAATTTTAGATTGTTTAGGCACATATAGCAGTATTTTTCCTGAAGCAATTTTGGTGTTAAACCCATTAATTTCAAGAACATATTTTACATATTGTTCGTTAGGTTTTAAGGCTGTTTGAATAACTCCTTTAATAGCATTTGTGGTTTCAAAAGTTTGCTTAGAATAATGATTTGCAGTATTCTTATCCACATGAACAAAATAAGTAAACATGCCGAAAGTGGCCAAAAGAAAGTACGTTGCAAATCCAAAACTAGTATTTTGAATTAGCGCGTTGTGATTTTTATACCACGCAAAACCAAATAGAATAGCACTTATAAGTATGCCATAAAAAAGAAATGACAAGGAAAATGCAGCATATTCTTGCAGAATAATGCCAACAATAAAACTCAGCGTGATGCCAATTAAAGGAAATTTTAGGGGATTCAAGAGGTTGGGGATTTAGGTGTTCTTACATTTTTAAGGAATTTACAATTAATTCGGCTGTTTTGTTACTTGCTCCTTCTCCACCCAAATTTTGCTTCAAATTAGCATAGGCAATAGACAATTGCTTTCTGTTTTCGGGATGAAGTATTTTAACCAATTCAACTTTTAAATTTTCGGTATTCAATTCCTCTTGAATCAACTCTTTAACCACTTCTTGATCCATAATTAAGTTGACTAACGAAATGTATTTCAAGGTGATAATTCGTTTCGCAATTTGATACGAAATCCAACTTCCTTTATAACAAACCACTTCGGGCACATTGAACAAAGCAGTTTCTAAAGTTGCTGTTCCAGAAGTTACTAAAGCGGCATAAGAATGGCTTAATAAATCATAGGTTTTATTCGAAATAAATTTTACGTTTTCATTCGTTAAAAACGGTTTATAAAATTCATATTCTTGACTTGGCGCTCCGGCAATAACAAATTGATACTCTGGAAAATCTTTCACAACCGACAGCATAACCGAGAGCATTTTTGCTATTTCTTGCTTTCTACTTCCGGGTAATAATGCAATAATTGGTTTCTCAGAAAGTTGATTTTCAGTTCTAAAAGCAGCATCTGAAACCTCTACTCTATTAGCAATAGCATCAATTAAAGGGTGGCCAACAAAATGAATCGGAAAGTGATGTTTTTCCTCATAAAAATCTTTCTCAAACGGAAGAATTACGTACATAAAATCAACATCGCGTTTGATGGCTTTAATCCGATTTTCTTTCCAAGCCCAAATTTGAGGCGAAATATAATAATGTGTTGGAATATTTCTTTCTTTTGCCCAAGTGGCAATGCGCATATTAAACCCAGGATAGTCTATAAAAATAATAGCATCAGGCTGAAAGGCTTCAATATCTTTTTTACAAATTTTGATGTTATTCAAAATTGTTTTTAGGTTCATGATTACTTCGATAAAACCCATAAACGCTAATTCGCGATAATGTTTTACTAAAGTTCCGCCAACAGCTTGCATCAAATCGCCTCCCCAAAAACAAATTTCGGCAGAGGGGTCTTTTTCATACAAGGCTTTCATTAGGTTTGAACCGTGTAAATCGCCCGAAGCTTCTCCTGCAATGATATAATATTTCATGCTATTTCGTTATAATTCCCAAGCATTCAATTGTTGAATGGCATGATGGGCGGTTAAATCAAATTGCACAGGAACAATCGAAATGTATCCGTTTTCCAATGCCCATTCGTCAGTATCTGTGCCTTTGTCTTGGTTGACAAATGTTCCGGTTAACCAATAATATTCTTTTCCTTGCGGATTAGTTCGTTTATCAAATTCTTCTTGCCACATAGCTTTTGCTTGTCGGCAAATTTTAATTCCTTTTATATTTTCAGCAGGTAATTTTGGAAAATTAACGTTTAAAATAACTCCCTCTGGCAACCCTTTTTTGAGTACTTCAAGTGCAATTTGTTTCACGTGATTCTTTATGGGTTCATAATCGGCATCCCAACTATAATCTAACAGTGAAAATCCGATGGCCGGAATACCTTCAATACCAGCTTCAACAGCAGCACTCATAGTTCCTGAATAAATAACATTGATTGAGGAATTTGAACCGTGATTAATTCCTGAAACACATAAATCGGGTTTGCGGTTTAAAATTTCATTCACTGCTATTTTAACACAATCAACCGGCGTTCCACTACAACTATATTCTTGATCAATTTCTTTATCAATATGAACGCGTTCTAACTTTAGTGTATTGTTAATTGTTATGGCGTGACCCATTGCGCTTTGCGGACTATCTGGAGCAACCACCACTACTTCCCCTATTTCTTTCATTACAGCAATTAAAGCCCTAATGCCTGGAGCTACTATTCCGTCGTCATTTGTAATAAGTATTAAGGGTTTTGCCATGAATTCATTTTTTGCTAAATTAATTAATTTAATTTGAAACCCTTTTCATGATGTAAAAAAATTATCGCTTTAACAAAAATTTATCGTTAAATCTTTTTTTCTGGCATGGTTTTTTGTGTAAATTAGTTGAAAATTTTTTAATGAAACGTATTGTGGAATTTATGAAAAGAAATTATAAGGTTATTTTAGTAATAACTGCCTTATCAGCAGTGTTGTGGAGTTTTATTCCATCAGAAAAAAAATCAGATCCTGAAAAAGATAAATTGTTATTGGAACTCTTAACAATGGTTCTTGAGCGTGGACATTATAGTCCAGTAGCGATTGATGATGCCTTTTCAAAGAAAGTTTACGCAAAATATTTAGATAACATAGATCCTACTAAACGCTTCTTTTTACAAAGTGATATTGAAGAGTTTAGTAAATATGAAACTAAAATTGATGATATGATTAAAAATAGAGATTTAACTTTTTTTAATCTAACCAACAGTCGTTTATTGCAAAGAATGCAAGAGTGTAGAGACATTTATGATGATGTTTTAGAAAAGCCTTTTGATTTTGATGCCAACGAAAACATTAATGTTGATTATGAAAAATTGCCTTATGCAAAAAACAAAAGAGAACTTGTTGATCGCTGGAGAAAACAACTAAAACTACAAGCCTTATCTTCTATAACTGATAAACAAAAATTAGAAGACGATAAGAAAGAAAAAGACGCTAAATATACCGTAAAATCTTTTGAAACTATAGAAATAGAAGTGCGCGAAAGTTCTTTAAAATCGTTAAATGAATATTTTGATTTTATTCAAAAAGAGTTAACCCGAAACGATTGGTTTTCCATTTATTTAAATGCGATTGTGGAGCGATTTGACCCGCATACCTTCTATTTTTCCCCTGAAGATAAAGAAAAATTTGACATGAGTATGAGCGGTACTTTTGAAGGAATTGGAGCCCGACTACAAAAGAAAAATGACGCGGTTGAAATTTCCGAATTGATTTCAGGAGGTCCAGCTTGGAAAGGAAAAGAACTAGAAGCGGGAGATTTAATATTAAAAGTTGGCCAAGGAAAAGAAGAGCCTATTGATGTTGCCGGAATGCGTTTAGACGATGTCGTAAAAAAAATAAAAGGCCCTAAAGGTACCGAAGTACGATTAACCGTAAAAAAAGTAGACGAAACAATTAAAGTAATTTCCATCATAAGAGCTGAGGTAGAAACGGAAGAAACTTTTGCAAAATCATCCGTAGTAGAAAAAGATGGAAAACGTTTTGGAGTTATTTATTTACCAAAATTCTACATCAGTTTTGAAAATAAAGAAAATAGAGACGCTTATAAAGATGTAGCTATCGAAATTGAACGATTAAAAGCTCAAAATATTGATGGAATTGTGATGGATTTACGTGATAATGGCGGAGGATCTTTAGAAACTGTGGTAAAAATGGTAGGGTTATTTATTCCTGAAGGACCTGTAGTGCAAGTAAAAGCACCTGGAAGAGAACCTGAAATTTTACCTGATCCTGATAAAAAGGTGCAATATGATGGACCGCTAGTAGTAATGATCAATAATTTTTCTGCTTCGGCATCAGAGATTTTTGCAGCTGCTATTCAAGATTACAAAAGAGGAATTGTGGTGGGGAGTAAACATTCATACGGAAAAGGAACCGTTCAAAATGTTATTGACTTAAACCAGTTCATTAGAGGTAATTCTTATGGCGATTTAGGAGCTTTAAAGACTACCATTCAAAAATTTTACAGAATCAATGGAGGATCAACACAACGCGAAGGGGTAATGAGTGATATTGTATTTCCAGATCGTTATACCTATTTAGACATGGGTGAACGCGATGAAGAAAGTGCCTTACCGTGGGATAAAATTGCTCCTGCTAAATATGAACCTCTTCCTATTAGTTATGATCAAATTATTGCTAATAGTAAGAAAAGAATTGCCTCAAACACCTATTTCAACTTAATTGATGAAAACGCAAAATGGATTTTTGGACGTAAAGATGAAAACACTTTTAGTTTGAATTTAAACCAATTTAAAAAAGAAATGGCTCTTTCTGATGCAAAGATTAAGAAATTCAAAGCTATTTCAGATTATAACAATAAATTAAAATTCAACTCTTTGCCTAATGAAATAGCTCTTTTTGAAAAAGACACCTTATTAAAACAAAAGCGTGAGCGTTGGCATGAAGACTTACAAAAAGATTTGTATATCGAAGAAACTTTAAATGTAATCGCAGAAATCAGAGCCAGTCAAAACGGCAAGGGTTTACCTAAAAAATTAAGCATTAATTAAACAAAAAACCTCAACTTATAGTTGAGGTTTTTTTATACTATTATTTTATAAAGATCAAATTACCATTCATTAACTTTATTAGCGTCTAATTTAATGAATATAAAAAGTAATATTGTAAAAGCCCATAAACTAGAACCCCCATAAGAAAAGAACGGCAATGGCACTCCAATAGTTGGGAACAACTTAATAAGCATGGCGATATTTACAAAAAAGTGCATAAACAGATACGTTGCTACACAATAACCGTATACCCTACTAAACTTAGTTTTTTGGTTTTCGGATAAGTAAATGATTCGGAGAAATAAAGTAACAAACAGCGCTATTACTAATGTAGATCCTATAAATCCCCATTCTTCACCTACGGTAGTAAAAATATAATCGGTGTGTTGTTCAGGTACAAAACCACCTTTAGTTTGTGTCCCTTCTAAATATCCTTTCCCAAAAAAACCTCCAGAACCAATAGCAATCATTGACTGATCTAGATTGTATCCTTCTTTTTTCATGTCTACATCATCGCCAATTAATACATTGATACGATCTTTTTGGTGTGCTTCTAAAACATTATTGTACACAAAACTTACCGAAAATGAAAACGCTACTATAGCTAGATAGATCAAGCCATAAACCACTGGATTTCGTGTAATTTTTCTATTAAACACATAATGGACAATCATTAAAACAAAAACAATAATGATCAAATAAGTGGGAGGTATAACGAGCGAAAAGAAAAACAATCCGATAGCAACAATTCCAGAAATGAAATACCAACTAGGTAAACCTTCCCTATTTAGTACAAAGATTAAGGAAATAAAAATCATAGCACTTCCTGCATCGGGTTGCAATAAAATAAGAAAAATGGGTAATCCTATAATGGCCAATCCCATTAACTGATGTTTTGTAAACTTGAGATTAATTTGAGAATAACTTAAAAATTTGGCCAACAGTAATGCAGTCGCTGTCTTTACAAATTCTGAAGGTTGAAATCCAAATCCTCCAAATTGATACCAGTTGGTTTGCCCTTTAATTGTTTTTCCAAAGGCAAATAAACCAAGTAATAAAAGTATTCCGACACCATAAAAGATAAAAGAAAAACGTTCAAACAACTTTGCATCGGTAAATAAAATAATGAAAATAATGGGAATTGTTAATCCAATGAAGAGCATTTGTCGACCATAAATTTGAGAAAGATCAAAAAGTGATGTTTCTTCAATAGGTAAAGAGGCAGAATAAATAGTCATCCATCCCATGATTACTAAAGCAATATAAAGTAATATGGTAATCCAATCAATACTTGAACCTACGCGTTGATTTTTCATTTTAGTCGTTTTCTTCTTCTTTTTTAGCTTCTCCTAGTTGTAACTCAACATTTGACATTGCCGAATCATTTTCTGTAGATCGGTCGGGGAAACGTTGGTAAATTATATTCTCAATTTTTTTGTATTCAGGAGCTAAACTTCCTTTAAGCATTCGTTCTTCTAAATCGGTACGAGAAATTTTACCATTGATATACTTTTCAATCATTAATGTAGCAATTGGGCCAGCCCATGTAGCTCCATATCCAGAATTTTCAATAAATACCGCAATAGCAATTTTAGGATTATCTCTTGGTGCAAAAGCCACAAAAATAGAATGGTCTTTTAATTGATAGGTCTTTCCTCCTACTCTAATTTTATTTTCTGCGGTTCCGGTTTTTCCACATATTTTAATCCCTTCCACTCTAAATCCAGATGCCGTTCCATGATTATAAACGTCCTCCAATCCTTGAATTACTGGCTCAAAATATTGTTTCTCAATTGTTGTATTATGACGGGTCGTAAATTTCTTATCTAATTGTTGATTTTTAATGTTTTTTACAATGTGAGGTGTGTAATAATATCCTCTATTGGCTACAGTTGCCATCATATTTGCTAATTGCATGGGTGAGGTTAGAATTTCTCCTTGCCCAATGGCATTTGAAATAATATAAGAGCTGCGAATGGGTGCACCCTTGTACATTTTTTTATACAACTTAGAGGTAGGAACGAGACCTTTTGCGCCAATAGGCATATCGGTTCCTAAATATTGACCCAAACCAAAACTCTTGACATGTTTTGACCAATTATCTACACTATAATAGGAGTTTTTATATTTCTCAATGGTGCGCTTATAGGTATTCCCAAAATAGGAATTACACGATTTATAAATTCCATTATTCAATTGCAGTTCGTGCAAACCACAGTGACAACCCATGAATCGACCAAAATTTGCTCCATGATTACAATAGAAAACACTCTGCTCATCAATAACCCCTTCTTGTAAACCAATTAAACCTGTAATAATTTTAAAAGGTGAGCCCGGCGGATAAGTAGCTTGTAATCCTCTATCATAAAGTGGTTTTGAGATCGAATCGTTATATAAAGCCGTGTAATTTTTAGAACGTTGTCTACCTACTAACATAGCAGGATCAAAAGTAGGTGCTGAAACTAAAGCTAATATTTCACCCGTTTTAGGTTCAATAGCGACAATTCCACCTCTTTTATTGACCATTAATTCGGTGCCATATTTTTGAATTTCGTGATCAATGGTTAACGTTAAATCTTTTCCTTGTTGAGCAATTGTATCAAATTCACCTTCTTTATATGGACCTATAATTTTATTGTGCTTATCACGAAGCAAGTATTTTACCCCTTTTATTCCGCGAAGAATTTCCTCATATTCTTGTTCAACTCCTTGTTTTCCAATTAAATCACCACTGTTGTAATACTCATTTTTTTTCAAAATGGCATCATTCACCTGTGTAATGAATCCGAATATATTGGCACCGTCTTTCACTTGATAATCGCGAAGTGATCTTTTTTGGGAATAAAATCCTTCAAATTTTCGTTCTTTTTCTTGGAAAGCAGCATATTCCGCTTTGTTCAATTGGGCTAAAAAAACCGAAGGAAGCATCGGACTATATACTCTTGCCTTTTTTACTTTTCTGATAAAATCAGCTTTGGAAATGTGCAAAAGTTTACAAAATTCTAAAGTGTCAATATTTTTTATTTCACGCGGAACCACCATGATATCATATGATGGTTGGTTTGCTACTAATAGTTTTCCGTTTCGATCATAAATATAACCACGTTCTGGAAAATCAAAAATCTTCTTAATGGCATTATTTTCTGATTTTAATTTTAACGAATCGTCAATTACTTGCAAATAGAAAATGCGTATAATAAAAATAAGTGAAGAAATTATTATTACAGCGGGCAATGCAATTTTTCTCATCGTTTATTTGGCTTAATTAAATATACAATTAGTAAGCAAATGGTAAAAGTGAATAAGGTACTAACTATAGTGCGAGACAAAATAGTAAATAGTAATCCTAATCTGAAATATTCTAAATAAAATAAAATAAAATGATGAATCACAATGGCTAATAACAGCAGTGTAATGCGCTCAGGCGACATCTTATCGGCTATTTTGACAGTTTGGTATTCATAACTTAATCCGAACGAAAATTTAAATAAAGTAGGGCGCAAAAAGGCTAACACAATAGAAGCTGTGGTATGAATTCCGCCCGAATTACAAAACATATCTAATAAAAGTCCTAAAAAAAAGCTTCCTAATAACAATACACTTTTATTACTATTTACAGGATATAAAATTATAAATAAAATATACGGATATGGATTTATGTATCCAAACAAATTGATATTATTGAATATCAATACTTGTAAGGATAAAAAAACGATAAATCGAATACTATTTAATAGACTATTATTCACTTATTTTTTTGGTGCTGTTGTACTTGTTTCTAATTCTTGTTTTTGTTTTTTCTTTTTATTTTCAATAATGTATACATATCCTAATGCCGTCATATCATTGAACAAACGCACATTAATGGTATAATAATTGGTCTTTCGATCAATAAAAATTTTATCAATTTTTCCTACCGGAATATTTTCGGGAAAAATATCTGAATTACCACCTGTAACGATTGAATCTCCTTTTCGAAGTGAAGCTAATCGAGGTACATCTATCAATTGAGCAAATCCTACATTTTTTCCATCCCAAACTAAGGAACCAAAATGATCAGAATTTTTAATCTTAGCGTTAATTTTTGATTTGATGTTTAAGACACTCTGAATGGTTGCAAAATCTTTTGAGGTTTTCTCTACAATCCCAACAATTCCTTTGTCGTTAATTACACCCATATCGGTTTTAATCCCTAAAGCCTTTCCTGCATTAATAGTAATATAATTTTCTCGTGTATTAAATGAGTTTTTTACTACTTTTCCTACTACAACATTAAAATTATTTAGGTCATTTCTAAAAAGTGTTTTAGCAGTAATCAAGGTATCTTTTTTGTTGAATAACAATTCTTTCAACAACGCATTTTCTGAAGCTAATTCTTTATTCTTCTCTTTTAGACTAAAATATTCATTAACATCATTTATTTGTTTATATACTGACCCGGTGACTCTGTTCGCCGAATTAATATATTCACTTCTATGATATGTGTGTGATTTAATGGTAAGTGTAAGTGAAAGGGCCAAAAGCAGCAAAAACAGCAATCTATAGCTGTTTTTTATGATAAAATTAATTATTTGCTGCATGGATTATTTTTTATTTAATCAAAATTCCTTTGTACTTATTGATGTTTTTTAGTGCCATTCCGGTTCCTCTAACAACGGCTCTTAATGGATCTTCGGCAATGTATACAGGTAAATCTGTTTTCAATGAAATTCGCTTATCCAAACCTCTTAACATTGATCCTCCACCTGCAAGATAAATTCCGGTATTATAAATATCTGCTGCTAATTCTGGAGGTGTTTGAGATAGGGTTTCCATTACTGCATCTTCAATTCGTTGAATTGATTTATCTAAAGCTTTAGCTATTTCTCTGTACGAAACATCTACTTGTTTTGGTTTTCCAGTAAGTAAATCTCTACCTTGAACCGACATATCTTCTGGCGCATTATCTAAATCTTCAATGGCTGCACCAATTTGAATTTTAATTTTTTCTGCTGTAGTTTCTCCAACAAATAAATTGTGTTGGGTTCTCATGTAGTAGATGATATCATTTGTAAATACGTCTCCAGCAATTTTTACCGATTTATCACAAACAATTCCGCCAAGGGCAATTACTGCAATTTCAGTAGTACCACCACCTATATCAACAATCATGTTTCCTTTAGGCTGCATAATATCTACTCCAATACCAATAGCTGCTGCCATTGGTTCATGAATTAAGTATACTTCTTTTCCGTTTACACGTTCTGCAGATTCTTTAACCGCACGCATTTCCACTTCAGTAATTCCTGAAGGAATACAAATGACCATACGAAGTGCTGGTGTAAAAAATTTCTTTTTTAACGCTGGAATACTTTTAATAAACATTTTGATCATCTGTTCAGAAGCATCAAAATCTGCAATAACCCCATCTTTCAATGGGCGAATTGTTTTGATGTTTTCATGCGTCTTCCCTTGCATCATATTGGCTTCTTTTCCAACGGCAATAATTTTACCTGTCACACGATCACGAGCAACAATAGACGGACTATCAATAACAACTTTGTCGTTATGAATGATTAGGGTGTTTGCGGTACCAAGGTCGATAGCGATATCCTCGGTCATGAAATCAAAAAATCCCATAGTTTTATAAAGGGTTTAACGTTTTTTGCTTAATTGTATACAACTAGCAAAACTATGAAAATAATCTGGAATAATTTAAAATAAAAACGCATTAAAAAAATTATTTTTAATGCGTTTTAAAATTATTGGATTTAAAAGCAAAATTAATGTTTAAAATGGCGTATTCCTGTAAACACCATTGCCATATTATTATCGTTACAATAATTGATACTTAACTCGTCTTTTATTGAACCCCCTGGTTGAATAACCGCTGTGATTCCGGCCTTATTAGCAATTTCTACACAATCTGGAAATGGGAAGAAAGCATCGCTGGCCATAACTGCACCCGTTAAATCAAATTCAAATGAGGTTGCTTTTTCAATTGCTTGTTTTAATGCATCTACACGTGAAGTTTGTCCTGTTCCAGAAGCACAAAGTTGTTTGTTTTTTGCAAAAACGATTGTGTTCGACTTGGTGTGCTTACAAATTTTAGATGCAAACAATAAGTCTTCAATTTCATCAGCCGTTGGAGCTAAATTAGTAACTGTTTTCAGATGAGATTTCGAATCGGTAACATTGTCTTTATCTTGCACCAAAACACCGTTTAAACAAGTGCGTACATTTTTTTGAGGCAACTCTACTTCATTTATAATCAATATGATTCGATTCTTTTTCTCTTCTAACAAGTCAATAGCTTCTTGATCATATGCTGGCGCAATAACTACTTCACAAAATAATTTATTGATTTCTTCAGCCGTTGCAAGATCAATTTTTCCATTTGCAATTAGCACTCCTCCAAAAGCAGAAGTTGGATCAGCCGCTAAAGCATCTAAATAGGCTTGTTTCATAGTACTTCTAGAAGCTAATCCGCAAGCATTGTTATGTTTTAAAATAGCAAACGTAGGTTCATCACCTTTAAATTCGTTCATCAAGTTAACTGCAGCATCAACATCTAATAAATTATTATAAGACAATTCTTTCCCATGAACTTTAGTAAACATTTGATCAAAATCACCAAAGAAAAATCCTTTTTGATGTGGATTTTCGCCATAGCGAAGAATTTGTCCGTTTGCTACACTTGTTTTTAAATAAGTTTCATCGGTATTGAAATAATTAAAAATAGCACCATCATAATGTGAAGAAACATGAAATGCTTTTGTAGCTAATAATCTTCTGTTTTCTAATGTTGTAGCGCCATTATTTTCAGTATAAAAATTCAAGAAAGAAGCGTATTCCTCTACTGAAGGTACAATTACAGTGTCTTTGAAATTTTTTGCTGCTGCTCTAATTAATGAGATCCCACCAATATCAATTTTTTCAATAATATCGGCTTCACTAGCTCCTGAAGCAACTGTTTTTTCGAAAGGATATAAATCTACAATTACTAAATCGATTTGCGGAATATTAAATTCTTGCATTTGTTGTACATCGCCTGAATGATCTTGACGGTTTAAAATACCTCCGAAGATTTTTGGATGTAACGTTTTTACTCTTCCGCCTAAAATTTCTGGAAAAGAAGTAATATCTTCTACGGCAACTACAGGAATTCCAAAACTTTTAATAAATGTTTCTGTTCCGCCAGTAGAATAAATAGTTACATTGTTTTGGTGCAATGCTTTAACAATTGGCTCTAATCCGGTTTTATCAAATACAGAAATTAAAGCCGAAGCAATTTTTTTTGTTGTGTTCATTAGGTTGTGTTGTTTAAGATGCAAAAGTAGTTATACTTCTTAAAACATTCAAACATAATTTAAAGTGATTTTATATTGAAATGCAAAAAGCTCTAAATCATTTCGATAAAGAGCTTTTTTGTGCGGGTAAAAGGACTCGAACCTTCACACCTTTCGGCACCAGATCCTAAGTCTGGCGTGTCTACCAATTTCACCATACCCGCGACAATTGGAGTGCAAATATAATGCTTTCGGTTAAAATTGCAAAACATATTGAATTTATTTTGGAAATAAAAAAACCTCCCAAAATGAGAGGTTTTTAATATGTTGCATAATAAAATATTAAGCTTCAAATGGGATAACAGATACATATGATTTGTTTTCCGCTTTTTTCTGGAATTTTACAACTCCATCAACTTTAGCATGTAAAGTATGATCTTTTCCCATGTAAACATTTTCACCTGGGTTGTGCTTAGAACCTCTTTGTCTAACAATGATATTTCCAGCAATAGCAGCTTGTCCACCATAAATCTTAACGCCTAAACGTTTCGATTCTGATTCTCTACCATTCTTCGAACTACCGACACCTTTCTTGTGAGCCATGATGTTATATTTTAAATGTTATTCTTCTGTTTTTGGTTTTCTAGTTGCTTTAGCTTTTGGCTTAACTACTTCAGCAGTTTCAGTTACTTCAACTTCAACTTCTTTTTTAGCAGCTTTTTTCTTAGCGCTTGTAGCAACAATTCCTTCAATTACAATTTGAGTGAATGATTGTCTATGACCGTTTTTCTTTTTGTAACCTTTTCTTCTTTTCTTTTTGAAAACAATTACTTTATCACCTTTTAAGTGTTGTAACACTTTGGCTTCTACTGAAGCACCTTCTACAGCTGGGGCGCCTAAAGTTACGTTTCCGTTGTCATCTAACAAAAGAACTTTATCGAAAGAAACTTTCGAACCTTCTTCTGAAGCTAAACGGTGAACATAAACCTTTTGGTCTTTGCTTACTTTGAATTGTTGCCCTGCTATCTCTACGATTGCGTACATAACAATGATTTTAATTAAAAATTTTAAGGTTGCAAATATACAATTAATTATAAACCACACAACTAAAATGCACAATAAAATTATATTTTTTTGTTTAAGTAAAATATTCTGCATAAATTTCATTTTTTTTGTAACATTATTTACAAAATACGACTTATCACACAATATCAACAAATTAATAACGTATGAAAAAATCTTTAATGGCTTTGGGGACTGCACTAATGCTTGGCGGAACAGCTTCCGCTCAAAAAGTAACATTTGAAGAGTTTGATTTAGACAACGGATTACACATTGTACTTCATCAAGACAATTCTGCTCCAGTAGTAATTACATCTGTGATGTATCATGTGGGGGCTAAAGACGAACAACCGAATAGAACGGGGTTTGCACACTTTTTTGAACACCTTTTATTTGAAGGAACTAAAAACATTGGTCGTGGAGACTGGTTTAAATTAGTAACTGCAAATGGTGGAAACAATAATGCAAATACAACTGATGACAGAACGTATTATTATGAAGTATTCCCTTCAAACAATTTAGAATTGGCTATTTGGATGGAATCGGAACGTTTAATGCATCCTGTAATTAATCAAATTGGTGTAGATACTCAAAACGAAGTGGTAAAAGAAGAAAAAAGACTTCGTGTTGACAACCAACCTTATGGGAATTTAATCAAAGCCGTTAAGGAAAATATGTTTAAAGTGCATCCTTATAAATGGACAACCATTGGTGAAATGGAACATTTAGACGCTGCTACTTTAGAAGAATTTCAAGCGTTTAACAAAAAATTCTACGTGCCTAACAATGCGGTTTTAGTTGTTGCAGGTCAATTTGACAAAGCACAAGCTAAAGAATGGATAACGCAATATTTTGGTGCCATTCCAAAAGGCGCAGCTGTTGCACGTCAAAAAGTTGAAGAGGCTCCAATTACACAAGAATTTAAAGCTTCATGGGAAGATCCAAATATTCAAATTCCTATGCTAGTAGCTTCTTACAGAACGCCTTCAATGAAATCGCGTGATGCAAGAGTTTTAGATATGATTTCGACTTATTTATCAGACGGAAAAAGTTCTAAATTATACAAAAAAATCGTAGACGATAAAAAAATGGCGCTACAAATTGGCGCATTCAATTACAGTCAAGAAGATTATGGAATGTATTTAATTTATGGTTTACCAATGGGTGAAAACTCAACCGAATCAATCTTAAAAGAAATTGATGAAGAAATCGTAAAAATGCAAACTGAATTAATTTCGGAAACTGATTTTCAAAAATTACAAAATAAATTTGAAAGCAATTATGTAAGTAATAATGCTTCAGTTGAAGGAATTGCAGATAATTTAGCGACTTACTATATGTTATATGGTGACATCAATTTAATCAATACCGAAATTGATATTTACCGTTCAATTACTAGAGAAGAAATTAGAGACATTTCTAAAAAATACTTAAACGCAAATCAGCGATTAATTTTAGACTATGTTCCTGCTAAAGACAAAGCTCAAAACTAAGATCGAAAACATATGAAAAAATTTATATACATAGCAGCCAGTTTATTTTTAACAATAACTATGCAAGCACAAGACAGACCTCAACCTAAACCAGGACCAGCACCATCAATAAACATCAATAAGCCACAAAGCTTTGTGCTTAATAATGGATTAAAAGTTTTAGTAGTTGAAAATCACAAATTACCACGTGTTTCGTTTAATCTTACATTAGATAATCCGCCTTATGCTGAAGGAGCTAAAAAAGGAGTTTCTGATATTTTAAGCAGCATGATTGGGAACGGAACGGAATCAATGAACAAAGACGCTTTTAATGAAGAGATTGATTTCTTAGGCGCAAATATTAATTTTGATGCTTCGGGAGCTTCGGCAAACGGTTTATCTAGATATTCAAAAAGAATTTTAGAATTAATGGCTGATGGAGCTTTAAACCCATTATTCGTTCAAGAAGAATTTGACAAAGAAAAAGCGAAAATAATTGAAGGTTTAAAATCTGAAGAAAAAAGTGTAACAGCAATCGCCAGAAGAGTTGAAAACGTATTAACTTATGGAAAAGAACACTACAAAGGCGAATTTACCAGCGAAGAAACATTAAACAATGTAACACTTGAAGATGTTACCTTAAATTACAACACTTATTTTGTTCCAGCAAACGCTTACCTAGTAATTGTAGGTGATGTGAAATTTAAAGAGGTTAAAAAAGAAGTAGAAAGACTTTTTGGAAGCTGGAAAAAAGCTACTGCACCTCAACTTACTTATTCTGATCCAAAAGATGTTCAATACAGTCAAATTAACTTTATCGATACTCCAAATGCAGTTCAATCTGAAATTGCATTGGTAAATTTATCTAATTTAAAAATGACCGATAAAGAATATTTTGCTGTGCTATTAGCTAATCAAGTATTAGGTGGTGGTGGAGAAGGTAGATTATTCTTAAATCTTCGTGAAAAACACGGATGGACTTATGGCGCTTATTCTTCAATTGGATCTGGAAAATACATCAATAAATTCCGCTCAGGATCATCTGTTAGAAATGCAGTAACTGATAGCGCAGTTGTTGAAGTGTTCAACGAATTGAAAAGAATGAGAACTGAATTAGTTTCAGAAGAAGATCTTAAAAATGCAAAAGCAAAATACGTAGGTAACTTCGTGATGCAAATTGAAAAACCTTCAACTATTGCAGGTTATGCTTTAAACAAAGAAACACAAGGTTTACCGGAAGATTTTTACGAAAATTACATTAAAAACATCAATGCTGTAACAGCAGAAGATATTAAAAATGCTGCTAATAAATTTTTCTTAGCCAATCAAACAAGAGTAATTATCGTAGGAAAAGCTGCCGATGTGTTACCAGGATTAGAAGTAATGAGCAAAAGAGAAAAATTACCTATTTTTTACTTTGATAAATACGGAAATCCAACACAAAAACCAGAAGTTAAAAAACCAGTACCAGCTGGTGTAACTGCACAAACTGTTTTAAACGATTATATCAAAGCTATTGGTGGTGAAAAAGCGGTTAAAAATGTAAAAACATTAGCAGTAATGTCGTCTGGAACTATTCAAGGTACTGCGCTTGAAATGGTAACAAAAACAGCGCCTAAAAAATTAGCTTTTGAAATGAAAGCGATGGGAATGACGATGTCTAAACAAATTGTTAACGAAAAAGAAGCTTATGCTATGCAACAAGGTCAACGTAAAGATTTTACAGGTGACGAATTAAAAGAAATGCAAGCTGAAGCAAATACATTTAAGGAATTAGCGTTATTAACCGATAAAGAAATAAGCGTAACAGGAATCGAAAATATTAACGGAGCCGATGCTTATGCGCTTAAAAACGGAAAAACTACTTTATATTATGATGTAAAAACAGGGTATAAAGTTGCCGAGTCTAAAGAAATGGAACAAAGAGGTCAAAAAATGACACAAACAACTTATTTCCAAGACTACAAAGACGTTAAAGGATTAAAATTTCCTTATAAAATTATAATGAATGTTGGTATCGAAATTGAATTAACAACCACAGAAGTTAAAATCAATGAAGGTGTAACTGATGCCGATTTTAAATAATTAGTATCTCAATTAAATAAGATGAAGCGCTCAAGAAATTGGGCGCTTTTTTTATTTTCTACTCGAAAAATAAACGCCTACTAAGACAATCAATGCACCTGCAATTTGTAAAAGTGTTAACGATTCATTCATAAATAAAGAACCTAAAAATATGGCTACTAATGGAATAATGTAGGTTACTGAAGAAGCAAAAACAGGTGAAGACAATTGAATTAATTTGAAGAATAAAATATTGGACAATCCAGTACCAATAACACCCAAAACAGCAATATACCCTAAAGAATTTTGAACTTTTTCTTGGCCAACTATTTCAAAAAAACCCGTGAAATACAAAACGATTAATGCTGGAACAAACATAACCACAAAATTTCCAGTACTTATAGCTAACGGTTTTAAATCGGATAAATATTTTTTAATCAGGTTTACGTTAATTCCATAAAATATCGAAGCCAACACAATTAATATCGCATAATAATAATTTTCGGTGGTGTTTGCTCCATTGCCCGATAACACTAATAACGCACAACCCACAAAGCCAATAATTACCCCAAAAATTTGTCTTCGTTGTACGTCTAATCCAAAGAAAAACATTCCTACTAACAACGTATTTAATGGCGTTAATGAATTTAGAATAGCACTAACCGAACCATCAATTTTTGAGAGTGCAATAGCAAATAAAAAAGCAGGAACAAAGGTGCCAAATATGGAAGTCAACGCAATGTATTTCCATTTATACAACGGAATTTTTGCAATTTCTTTACCTCCCACTAAAAATAAAAATCCTGCCGCAAATAAAATACGTAAACTTCCTAACTGTATTGCGTTAACTCCTTGCAACCCTAATTGCATAAGTATAAACGAACTCCCCCACACACAGCCTAAAAAGGCCAACAAATACCATTTTGTATTACTCTTCTCCATCATAAAAATTTCTTTGCCAAAATTGAGTTTTTATTTTTAAAAACGCACTATGATTTTTTGTAAATTTGTTCACACTTAATAATGAGTGGATTTAAACAGTAAATCAAATGAAAAAATTTAAAAACATAGCCTTAGCAACATGTATTACTCTTATTACCATAAGTTGTAAAAAAGAAGCAAGTACAGCAACTAAAGAAATTGCTTCAACTAAAACAGAAATTAAGGCCGAAAACCTAGAAACAGCAAACTTTACTATTGATGGTATGACCTGTGCCGTTGGATGTGCCAAAACAATAGAAAGCAAACTAAACGAAACTGAAGGCGTACAAGAAGCTGTTGTAGATTTTGAAAGCAAAATTGCTACCGTATCTTATGACAAAACAAAACTGAATGCAACTTCTCTAACTTCAACGATTGAAAAAGTAGCAGGTGGAGACGCTTACAAAGTGAGTAAAGCTGAAGTTAAATCGGCAAAATAAAAATTAGTATAAATATAAAAAAAGGCACTTAATTAAGTGCCTTTTTTTATTTCCAAGTCATGGTTTCCATAATTCTTCGCATATCGTCTTGCACATATTTGGTTGCAGGTAATATCGAATCGTAATTAGGTTTTGCATAAAAATAAACACTTCCTGTCATAAAATGTTTAGTGCTATCAGTAGCATAGAACAAGGCATTTGTAGCAGTATTTCCGCCTACTTTATAAAACATCCCATAAACCTTTTTATCTTTATTGATAAAAGGTTGTTCCATAATATCGTCTGCTTTTAATGTGTGTAATTTATAAGTCAAATTTTGTGCATCTCGAAGCAGTTTATCAATATCGTTGTGCACTTCTTTATAGGTTAAATAAACGGTTGCTTTCATTTTAGGATATTGAATTTCATAGGAACAACTATTGTTCTTTGAATTAGCAAAAGAATTTACTTCAAATGAGAAAGGGCAATTGGTTTTTAAAGTAGTGTATTTTGGCGTCGGATATTCAAGACTTAATTGTCCTGCCGGCTTAGGAACCACTTCTTCCCTACAAGAAAAAAATCCCAAAGCAAGCATCAGGATTAAATAGTAAGTTAATTGTAATTTCATAGTATTAAAACGGAGCGTCTTCTGGAGCGCTTCCTGTTGGAAGTGACGATTTACCTAAATCTGTATCTTTTTTAGTAGTTAAAAAAGTAAATTCGGTAACTTGAATTTCAGTGGTATATTTGGTAGCTCCATCTTCAGCTTGCCATTGACGCGATTTAATTCGGCCTTCAATATAAATTTTATCGCCTTTAGAAAGATATTTTTCACAAATTTCGGCTGCTTTATTTCGCACAACAATATTATGCCATTCGGTTGAAGTAATTTTTTCACCGGTTGTTTTGTTGATGTAAACTTCGTTTGTAGCTAATGGAAATCTTCCTATGCAATTTCCACCTTCAAAGTAATGCATTTTAATTTCGTCACCTAAATGACCAATCAAAATGACTTTATTTAATGTTCCGTTCATGGCTTATACCTTTTTGTGATATTCAAAAGTAATAATTTATAATGAATTAAAACAATGTGTTTGCATAAAATTATGAATAACAATAGGGAAAGGTAATTTTTGAATTTCGGAAAGTGATTTTGCTTCTTTTATTTTCTGATTAAAATTCAATATATAGAATTGAATGTGCAAATTTTGATGCGATAACTTATGCTGAATAACCTCGGTATTCAAAAGAGTAATATCCGCCGGAAGTTGATTATAAAATTTTGTTGCCTTTAATTGATTCATAAAATCGATTTCATTACTCATTTCGGGAGTTTCGATCAACGTAAATTCATATAAATTTTCCCAAATTCCTTTTCCTTCGCGCTTTTGAACCACAAAATTTCCTTGAATATCTTTTAAAATTAAATAATTAAAGAATTTATTAGTAACCTTGGTTTTTTTAGACTTTACTGGAAGAATGTTTACTTTTTTATGCTGCAATCCAGCACAAGAAGACGAGAAAATACAGTTTGCACAATCTGGATTCTTTGGAACGCATTGCAAAGCGCCAAATTCCATAATCGCCTGATTAAATAGAGCTGCTTTATCCTTGGGCAATAGTTCTTGAGCTAAAATTTGAAATTCTTTTTTGGTTTTTCCATCCGAAATATCATTATCCATGTTAAAATAACGACTCAATACCCTAAAAACATTTCCGTCAACAACAGCAACAGGTTCGTTGTAAGCAAATGAGGCAATTGCAGCAGCGGTATATTCTCCTACTCCTTTTAATTGTAGTAATTGATTATAATTTGGCGGAAAATCACCCTTTAACTCGGTAGCAATATATTTTGCCGTTGCATGTAAGTTTCTAGCTCTCGAATAATATCCTAAACCTTGCCATAACTTTAGCACCTGTTCTTCTTCGGCATTAGCCAAATCAAAAACCGTAGGAAAAGCCTCCATAAAAGCCATGAAATAAGGCAATCCTTGCGCAACGCGTGTTTGTTGCAACATAATTTCAGAGAGCCATATAGGGTATGGATTTATGGTGTTTCGCCAAGGCAAATCACGCTTGTTTTGTAAATACCATTTAATTAAAGAGTTAGAAAATTCCATGTTTTTATATTGGACAACAAAAATAATTCTTTAGTAATTAAAATTTAATCAATTATGGTTGAATTATTATTTTTTTAATTCTTATATTTGCAAACTCAAAAAAATACACAATATAAATACGAAAGAAAATGACGAAAGCAGATATCGTAGCGAAAATTTCAGAAAAATTAGGACTTGAAAAAGGAGATGTTCAAGCCACTGTTGAAACTTTTATGGAAGAAGTAAAAAATTCATTAGAATCTGGAGACAATGTTTACTTAAGAGGTTTTGGAAGTTTTATTATCAAAACTAGAGCCGAAAAAACTGGAAGAAACATATCTAAAAACACCACAATTAAAATTCCGGCACATAACATCCCTGCATTTAAACCTGCAAAAGTTTTTGTAGAAAGCGTTAAAGAAAAAACAGAAGTTACAGTATAAAAAATAAATTATTAATCTAAACACCAACATGTTATGCCAAGTGGTAAAAAAAGAAAAAGACATAAGGTAGCAACTCACAAACGTAA
>CAISYO010000267.1 GCA_903889745.1 uncultured Bacteroidota bacterium
GCGTCTCAACAATAGAACTATTTTCGTTTAGTTCTTCAACACTTTTCCAGTATTTTTTGTTTGATGCCATTGTATAGTATATTAGCTTCTTAAATTATTTTATTAATAGTGACATTTTCCACATTCTAAACCACCCATTTGTGCTGCTGTTAATTGCGACACTCCGTATTTTTTAGAAAGTTCTTCGTGGATTTTTTTGTAGTAGGCATTATCCTCTACTTTCACATTTGTTTCTCTATGACAATTGATACACCATCCCATAGTAAGTGGAGCAAATTGTTTTTGAAATTCATATTCTTCAACTGGACCATGACAAGTTTGACATTCAACTCCAGCAACACTAACGTGCTGTGAGTGATTAAAATAAACGTGGTCTGGTAAGTTGTGAATTCTAACCCATTTAACTGGTTTAGTTTTACCTGTATATTTTTGTAATGATTTATCCCAACCTACTGCATCATATAATTTAGCAATTTGCTGATCATAGAAGGCTTTTGAATGCTCTTCTGTAGCGGTTGTTTCTGCAACCTCACTAATATTTTTGTGACAGTTCATACAAACATTCAAAGAAGGAATATTTGAGTGCTTACTTACTCTTGCAGCAGAGTGACAATATTTACAATCAATACCATTATCTCCTGCATGAATTCTATGTGAATAATGAATAGGTTGTACAGGCTCATACCCTTGATCAACTCCAATTTGCATTAGATATCCGTAGGCAAAATAAGCACTTACTAAAAGGAATAAAATTGCAGACACTAATACTAAAAATTGGTTTTTAGCAAAAGCATTAAACAATCCCATTAATGAGCGATTTTTCTTAACGATTTCAATTCCCTTAGCACCAGCAATTTTAGTCAACATATTGTTCACCAAGAACAACATCACAACTAACATCAACATTACTAAAGAAAGAGCGCCTAATATAACGTTATTTGAAACCCCACTTTCACTTGCTGAATTATTACCATCAACTGGTGCGCCAGGTACTGGAGTAGCAACCACTGGAGCTGGTTCTGAGGTATACGCTATAATATTGTCAATATCTTCATTTGACAATTGCGGAAATGCGGTCATAGCTACTTTATTGTTTTCCTCGAAAACTTTAACTGCTTGAGCATCTCCTGACTTGATTAATTCTCCACTGTTTTTAATCCATTTGTACAACCATTCTTTGTCATACTTGGCTTCAACACCACGAAGTGCAGGACCCGAAGATTTAGCATCTAATTTATGACATGCAGCACAATTGGCATTAAAAATTTCTTTACCTTTTGCTGCATCTTGAGAAAATGCATTTAAAGAAATTGTTAGCGTGATCGCTAAACTGAAGAAAATCTTTGAAAACGATTTATGGTTACCCACCTTTTTCATATTAATAATGATTATCAACTAATTATTGGAACATTTATAGATGAATCTATAACAATTTTATTTTTAAAAAACTCCGACAAAAATACAATATTAGAACTATTATTAAAACCCAAATTTTGTACTAAAATGTAATTTATATTAGTTCTAAATAACAATAATGCTTCTCACAATAAAATGAAATTGTATTTTTGTGATGAAAAAAAAATGTGATGAAAAAAAAGCAAAAACATAACTTATTGTTCTTCTTTATTCTAGGTGTATTTTTAGGTCAAAAATTGATTGGACAAGAGTTAAAATCCAATATAATTCAAGACCCAAAAATTGAACAATTGTTGAAAGAAAAAAGAAAAATTAATGCAGGTCAAGTTTCGAATGACACGTATAAAATTCAAATTTTTTATGGTAATAGTGATGATTCTAAAAAAAAATTACAAGAATTTAAGAGAGAATTTAAAGATTTAGACGGCACAATCGTTTACACAAATCCAAATTATAAAGTTTGGATAGGTAATTTTGAAACTCGTATTGAA
>CAISYO010000268.1 GCA_903889745.1 uncultured Bacteroidota bacterium
AGTGCATACATACAGTGCATACACATTTTATTATCAATTGCATTTAAATGCATATTACAAATGAGGTTGTAAAAATAATCAAATTACATTTAAAAAGTTTTGTTTTACACAAATCAAGGTCATTACAAGTAGATAATAAGCATAGTCAGACAGTAAATACAAATAGTATACCATAAAGTACATGTATAAGCAAACAATGATACCGTAGGGATGTGCTACAGTGTGCAAATATGAAAAGAAAACAACCCACTTTCAAATTATTATTTGCAAGAATTGAGATAAGATAAGTGATAACTGAAGAAATTTGATGAAAGGAAAGTAATATATGGATATATTGTGTATACCATTGGCTTATTGAATAAATTCTTCAATCCAGAATAATTCGATTGCTGAAATTTGAAGAAAGATCCTGGTGGACTGTCTTGATCAAACAAATTTAGTTCCTAGACCATAAATAAGATATATGGATGGGCAATCAAGTCTTCAAACTCTTGTAGGGGAAAAGTTGTGACCCATACTATTGTTTCAACTTGCTTAAACTCCGTGTTAACGGTAAAAACATGAATCTAAACACAATTTTACTATGTTTACACTACATTATTATAAAAGCTTAAATCATTTCGATCATTACCCGCCATGGATATTCCATTTTGGTTTAGAAATGGATGAGCTCTTTCGTTTTTAGTTAAATATATGGGTTTGAAAAAATCCAAAAAAACTGCCGACTTTCGTTGCCATCGTACAAAAAACGAGAATTTTAAATCTAGCAATTTTAAAAAGCTTAATTCAAATACTTTTGTAAAAATTATTATAAATTAGAGTTTTTAAGGAACTTTGGAACCATTTAGCTATTATACCGACTTAAATTCATAAACATTTAAGCTAACAAAGTTTGTCGGGACCGTTATTAATTATCGAAACTCTTGGACCAAGAATTTAAGAACTTGTTAATAAAATAAAAGAAGTTATCAATGATTGAATGATTCCAGGGATTGATATGATATTAATATCAATTTGACAAACTTCTAATGGACCATTCTGAATTTCTGATACAAGAATACTAAGTGCATTAGAAGTTTGATACTAACAACTGTTTATTTTTGTTTGTTTGTGTTGCTTTTGTTTTTTCTGTTTTGCTGCGTTTGTTCTTTTTCTACACCATGTCATTGTTGCTGCTTTTGTTTTTGTTCAATGGTATTTTTCTGGTGCTGCTTTAGTTTCAAATTATGTCCTATCAATTATGTGTTCAATATTCTAAATTATAATTTTGAATGGTGAAACTTGATTTAATACAGTAGTAATTTAATAGAACCCTATTAAAGTTTTGAGGAAGAAATCAATCAATAAGAAAATTTAAAAAAATAAAGTTTGGAAAAATATAAAAAAGCCATAATTTTTAAGCATCAAAGAAAAAGTCGGTATTTGTATTTGAATTTGAATCAATTACAGCTTTAATATTTGACAATTCTGAATAAAATTTAATGATTTTCTGATCAGTAGTTAAATCTTTGAAATCATTTATTTGATTATTTTCAAAAATATTTTGTTCCATTGCTCCATTTAAAAGGATCTTTTCCCTCCCAAGGATTTTGTTATCAAGGTCAATTTGCGTTGATATCTTTATTCTTTCATTTAACAAATTAGAATTTGATTCGGGAGTTTCAGATAATTCAGCAATATTTTTTTCCATTGAGTAAATAGGAATAACGATTTTTTGGACACTTCTGAATTCCAGATTTTTTTCTCTATTGCTCAATCCAAGTGATTCGAAGGTAGCAACAATCATAATACATAATAAAATGAAAACTCCGAATTTTCCAGGACCGGCCCATGTTTGTTTGGCGAGTTTTCTGGCTTGGTTTTTAAAGTATTCTTTAGACTGCATTAATCAAAAATTATAATTAT
>CAISYO010000269.1 GCA_903889745.1 uncultured Bacteroidota bacterium
AGAATATTAAGAAAAATTGCGGAAGGTGATTTCTCTAACTTTGGAGATATCTCAACATTGCTAAATCCTGAAATAGTGGAAGAAATAAAAGAAGGTAAACTCTAGTTTTCGGTTTTATTGGATAAAAAACTGCTTCAGTTATGGAGCAGTTTTTTTTATGAGATCTTTTTAAAATTCAAAACTTATCACAACTACTTAATTTTTAAAATAGTTTTTAACTTTAAAAATAAAATTGCTATTGAAAATGTATCATCAGCAACTGAAATTCGTTCACTTACAGGAACACCTAAAGCTTTGCACATAGCATCTAATGGGTGTTTTTTATCGGATGTGTCATTTACTTTGTTGAACATGATCTCGATATCTAAAGCTTCATTTTTTAAATTTCCACAATCAAACTTAGCTAAACTTGTATTTAAAAAATCAATATCTTGATTTACTCTATGTCCTATTATTGTAGCATTTCCAATGTAATTAACAATTAATTCTATAGCTTCACGTTCTGTTTTTTTCTCTATTTTACTTACCACTAAAAAATCATTTGGATCGAAATTAATCTCAGATTTTGAATAAGATATATAGAGTTCAAGCGCTTCTCTAATCTTAATTCTATCGGCATTGACTGTTACTGCAGAAAAAGCCAAAATTACATCTTTAGAAGTGTTTAAACCACTAGATTCAATGCTTAAAACAACATAACGGTTTGATTTATCTTTGAAATTAGTGCTGTATTGTTTCCAAAATTCGGGATACTTATTATTATTTAACCACTGTAGCATTGCTTATGAGAATTGTGTTAGTTGGTATTTATCTTTTATGAGTTCTATTACTTCGACAGATTGAGTCAAACATTTCTTCAATTTTTCTTTATCTACTTTATTCAAATTAGTAACTTTTATAAATGAACCATCTGTATCGTTAACAATACTTTCTTCAATTCTAAAATGTTGTAATTGCAAATAATTTTCGGCAAAATCTAAATACATTTCTGCATTTTTCGGATCACTAATCGCTAATTGTTTATAGCGCAAATAAGTATTATTCACTCCTTTTAATCCATAACTCAAAGCAAATAATCGTGCGGCATCAATATATACTTGCAATCCTTTTTGTTTTAAATCGAAATATTCCTTTTTCGGACCGTTTTCTTCAACAGCAATATTCTTAAAAAATGTTAAACCTTCTGGTAATTTTAAAACTTTATTTCCTAAAAAGTCAAAAAATAGTGTGTTACTTTTTGTTTTTTGATAGATTACGTTTTCAAGTGCATCTTTAATTTTAATTTCACCAAACACATATTCAAAATCATAAAAAATAGGACTGAAATCAGAAGCATTTTCCCCTGGAGCCACCATCCAATTTTGATATAAATTCACAAAATCTGTCAAAGACCTACACCATTTAATTGAACTAGCCATGTGATCAAATGGACATAAGGAATATCCTAATTTTTCCATATTTCCAATGACAAGTTTTGCCATTTGAACAAAATAATATTTTACATCACGTTGTTTTTCTGGTGCAACATCTTCAAACACCAATAAACTATCTTGATCACTTAAATAAAGTTGTTCTTTTCTTCCTTGACTTCCAGCCGCTAACCAAACAAATCGGGCAGGAGGTTTGCCTAAATGAGCAATTGCCATTTGTATATTTTGTTGAATAATTGAAAACAACAATTCACTTGCTACAGCATTGATATGGAAAATAGGAATGTTTTTGGTAAACGAATTTTGGATAATATCTAAATACTTAGTATGAATGTATTTTAATTCATCAAACGTTTGTGCCGATTTAATTTCTTTAATTAATATACCCGGGTTATTTGATTGTGAATTAATGACATCACGTTCAGAAACCACACCTAAAATTGCTGAATTTTGCGTACCATCTTCAGTTACACAAAGGTGAGTGGTATCATTTTTCAATAGAAGTAATTGGGCTTCAGCTACTGAAATATTCTTATCAACTACAATAAAATTAGTGTTCATAATTTTATTTACGACATCATCAATTTGGTAAACACCGGTCGCAATCTTTTTGGAAAGATCAGCATCAGTAACTAAACCAACTATTTTATTATTGTAGGTAATTAAAGCATGATTTGATTTATCGGCCAACATTTGTAAAGCAACATTTTTGATGGTCGAATTTGCTGCAAACAATGTAGGAGCAGTGGTGTATTGTAAATCTTGAAAATAAGAATAATTTGTATCGGAAGCACTAGTATCAATCTCAGAAATAGATTTAAACTGTTGGTAATTTTCTTTCTTTGGTTTAGCCTGTGTAGCAAAATTCTCTAAAAAATAGTCTAAAACAGGAGTATATTTTGTTAGATATGGTTTAAAAACACTAATAGGAATAGCATATAAAATTGCATCTTCATTAGCAGTAGCATTTAAAATATAATTATTCTTTGCGAAAAATGGTCGTAAACCAAATAAATTTCCAGTATAACATTTAGAGTGTAAAACTTCTTCGGCATCTAAAACTTTTGTCAAATGAACTACACCAGAATATACAATGTAAAAAGAATCATGTAATTGGTCATTAATTTTAAAAAGTGATTTTCCTTTTTGTAATGTAACAATGTTACTATTTAGAACAATAGCTTTTAAATCAGTAAATTCTATGAAGTTAAAAGGCTCATATTGATTAAGGAATGTGGCTATATTTTCGGCAATAGAATTCTGCATGGAATAGTGGATATTATTTCTAAACAAATTTAGTAATTTTTATCATACAATCATATTCTTAAATATTCTATTTTACATAATGTATATTATATTTCAAATATTTAATGTATAAAAAGGACGAAAAACGTTTGCTTTATCTTATAATTAGCTATATTTTTGTCACTCTTATCACAAACAATCATGGAAAACAAACAAGC
>CAISYO010000270.1 GCA_903889745.1 uncultured Bacteroidota bacterium
ATTACAAGTGGTTTTTGAGGAAACTTATTCTTGATTTTTTCAATTTCAATTTTAAATTTGTTTTCATTTTCAATTATCAATTGTAAACTATCAATTAAAAAAAGAACCACCTGCGCTTGCTCAATTTTCTCAAATGTTTTTTGAATTCCGATGCTTTCAACCACATCTTTTGTTTCGCGTATTCCTGCGGTATCGATAAATCGGAAACCAATGCCGTTGATGACTAATTCATCTTCAATGGTATCACGAGTTGTTCCAGCGATATCTGAAACTATGGCACGTTCTTCGTTTAATAAAGCATTTAATAGAGTTGATTTTCCAACGTTTGGTTCGCCCACAATGGCTACCGGAATTCCATTTTTAATTACGTTTCCTACTGCAAATGAGTCAATTAATCGTTTCAGAACAAATTCAATTCGATTAATTAAATCATGAAAAGCGGTTCGATCGGCAAATTCAACATCTTCTTCGGCGAAGTCTAATTCTAATTCGATTAATGAAGCAAAATTTAATAGTTCTTCACGTAATTTGGCAATCTCGTTACTAAATCCACCGCGCATTTGCTGCATGGCAATTTGATGACTTGCTTCGTTATCGGAAGAAATTAAATCGGCAACAGCTTCGGCTTGTGATAAATCTAGTTTTCCGTTTAAAAAAGCACGTAAGGTAAATTCTCCGGCTTGTGCCATTTTTGCTCCTTTACGAAGCAGTAACTGAATGATTTGTTGTTGAATGAAAACAGAACCGTGACACGAAATTTCTACAACATGTTCGCCAGTGTATGAATTAGGTCCTTTAAAAATGGAGAGCAAAACTTGATCCAACACTTTAGTATCATCAACAATGTGACCCAAATGTATCGTATGTGTTTTTTGCGTAGTAATGTCTTTTCCAGAAACCGATTCAAATACCTGAGCCGCTATAGTTATAGCCTCTTTACCAGATAATCGAATAATAGCAATAGCACCTGCACCCGATGGCGTGGCTAGAGCAACTATGGTTTCTTGTGGAATCATGTTTTTTATTTATTGTGCAAAGATAAATCAAAGTTAGAAGTTAGAAGTTGGAAGTTAGAAGTTTTTTTTGTAGTTAACAAAGTCTCACAAAGTTTTACACGAAGTTTCACAGCGTTTTTTTTTCGTTATAAAAAATCTTTGAGTCCTAGTGCTTTCCTTGTGCTCTTTGTGGTTAAATAAAAATTAAAAAACCACTTTCACATTGCTGCTCAGTGGTTTTTAAGTTAAGGTTGGTTTAGATTTTTATTAATTGCTCAGCATAACTGGCATTACTAACATAGTTACGGTTTCACCTTCGTCTAAGCCATCAACAGGAGTTAAAATTCCTGCACGGTTTGGCATCGACATTTCTAATTGAATTTCGTCGCTAGACAAGTTGTTCAACATTTCAGTTAAGAAACGCGAGTTGAACCCGATTTGCATATCATCACCTTGATAATCACATGTTAATCGCTCGTCTGCTTTATTAGAATAATCAATATCTTCTGCCGAAATATTTAATTCGGTTCCGGCGATTTTTAAACGAATTTGGTGCGTCGTTTTATTAGCAAAAATTGCCACACGTCTTACCGAGTTTAAAAATTGGACTCTATTGATTAATAATTTTTTTGGATTCTCTTTTGGAATAACCGCTTAATAATTTGGATATTTTCCATCAATTAAACGACAAGTTAATACATAATTTTCAAACGAAAATGTTGCATTTGAATCGTTATATTCGATTGCTACTTCTGCATCAGAAGCTCCTAAAATTCCTTTAAGAATATTTAATGGCTTCTTAGGCATAATAAAATCGGCTACTTGAGAAGCTTTCACATCTGCGCGAGCATATTTTACTAATTTGTGAGCGTCAGTTGCTACAAAAATTAATCCCTCTGGTGAAAATTGAAAGAAAACACCACTCATTACTGGGCGTAAATCATCGTTACCGGCTGCAAAAATTGTTTTATTCATTGCAGTAGCTAATACTTCAGCAGGAACAATCGTTTTTGAAGGGTCGTCTAAATTAACAGCCTTTGGAAATTCTTCTCCTGGTGCATAAGCAATAGCATATTTACCCGAATTTGAGCTAATTTCTACCGTAGAATTATCTTCAACAGTAAAAGTAAGCGGTTGCTCTGGGAATGTTTTTAAAATATCTAATAAAAGTTTAGCAGGAATTGCTACACTTCCTTGACTTTTAGAATCGATTTCTAACGTTGCCGTCATGGTAGTTTCTAAATCGGAAGCCGAAACTTTTAATAAGTTATTGTCTAATTCAAACAAGAAATTATCAAGAATAGGTAAGGTGTTACTACTGTTAATTACACTACCTAAAACTTGTAATTGTTTTAATAAATACGAACTTGATACTATAAACTTCATCATCATGTATTTTAAAATCGTTATTGATTTTATGTTTTACAAATATATTCTAAATCTAATCAAAAGCAAAAACAAATTATCAACAACTAACGGCTGTATCTTTTTTTGCGTAAATAGGTAAATAAAAAGCCAAAGATTGCTAAAATAAGTATTGGTAATCCAACAGTTATAAGCTGTGCGCTGGTATAATTGGCATAAACTTCTTCTTTGTTTAGCAAGGGTAAATCAACATCTTTACTTCGGATGTTAATAAGTCCGTTGTCGTCTAACAGATAATTTACGCAGTTTAATAAAAACTCTTTATTGCCATACAATTGATTGGTCCATTTGTCAAAACCCAGTTCTAATGGCATTCCTTTGTCTAATTGATTTTTAATCACATCACCATCAGAAATGACTATCATTTTAGTTTCTTTTCCAACAGATTGAAAGGTTTTATCAGCAAAAGGCAACACTCTATTTTGGTAGGCCGAATTAAATTTTCCTTCCATCATAACCGCTACAGGAAGTAAGCCTTTTCCAGCATATTCTTCGGGTGTAGTTTCTTCAGTAATTGAAGATAAGGAAATAGGTGCAGGTGTTCCAATGGTTTTTGAATATTCGGATGAACTCAATAAAACTGTTTTTTTAACATCATTTTTTAATAGTTCAATCGGACTCGAAAATTCAAACTTAATTCCTTCCATATTTTTAACAATAGGATGGGTAGAAGTTGGATAAATAAAGGGAGAAAATTTCCAATTGTATTGTTGTAACTGTGTTTCGCTACCCTGATTTCCTGATGCTATTTTTATAGGTGTGGCATATTCATCTTTAATCAATAAAGGATTCATTCGAATGCCATACTTAAAGAATAAATCGGTTAGGTTTAATTCGCGCGGATGTGCTAAAATAGTGCCCGTTTCGTTGTACATGCTATCCATATCGGCCGAAACCGCATCAACCAACCATAACGTTTTTCCGCCGTTCATGATGAATTGATCTAACACTTGTTTTTCCGCTTCCGAGAAAGCTTCGGTAGGTTTTGCAATTAACGCTAAATCATATTTTTTAAGCGCCGCTAAGGTTTGAGCCGGCTGTTTTGCAACTGAATCTAACGTAAACGGACCAATGTAATAACTTTCTTTAACCGTTGTAAGAAAATCGGCAATCAAGGGTTCGATTAATTCGCCATTTCCTTTAATGACCGCAATTTTCTTTTGTTTTTCTTTTGTGATTTTAGTGATGGCTTCGGCAAAACCAAATTCTAAATGCTGAACCGAACTAATTACTTTTTCTTCGGTTGAAGCTCCCATTAAATTTTTCAACAAACTTACTTTTGTAAATTTATCGCCATAAGTTGCTTGAGCCCATGGAAACACGACTTCTTGCGATTGTTTTCCTTTGTCTTCAACAGTAATGCTCAACGGTTGCATGCCGCGCTCATAAAATTCTTTCATGACTTCCACCCGCATGGTTTCTTTTTCAATCGGGTTTTTAAATTGGAATACAATGTTTGAATTATACGCCGAAAATTCTTCTAATAATTGTTTGGTTTCGTTTTGTAAACGCTTGAATTCGGGCGGAAAGTTACCGTCTAAATACACATCAATATACAACGGACTGTCTACATTTTTAATGATATTCAAAGTAGTTTCCGAAAGGGTATAGCGTTTATCTTGCGTTAAATCAAAACGTTTGAAAAAGAAATAACTAATTAGATTGATTACGATAAGGGCTAAAAATACAATTCCGAATTGCTTTAAAGCGTTTAATTTATTTGCCGCCATTACCATTTCAAAGATTTAAGTTGATAAACCGTTGCGGTTAAAAAAAGAAACGTTACACTGATGAAATAAATAATATCACGCGTGTCTAAAACGCCGCGACTCATACTTTTAAAATGAAAATCCATGCCTAATGAAGCAAAAATAGCGCTATAACTTCCTAAAAAAGAAGCAATACCATCAAATCCAAAGTAGAAAAAGAAACAACAAAAAACAGCTATAATGAAAGCTACAATTTGGTTATCTGATAAAGTTGATGCAAATATTCCGATGGCAGTGTATGCAGCAATTAAAAACAATAAACCAAAATAAGAACCCAAAGTACTTCCCATGTCAATATTGCCTTGCGGATTTCCAAAATGTGAAATAGTGAAAACATAAATCACTGTAGGAACAATTGCTAAAACAATCAAAATAAAAGCGCCAAGGAATTTTCCATTAACGATGTCCCAGTTGGAAAGCGGTTTGGTAAATAATAATTCGATGGTTCCTTGTTTTTTTTCATCGGAAAAACTGCGCATGGTTACCGCTGGAATCAAGAAAATTAAGATCCATGGTGCCAATTTAAAAAACGGACTTAAATCGGCAAACCCCGAGTTTAATATATTGAATTCGCCTTCAAAAACCCAAAGAAACAATCCGTTGAGTAAAAGAAAAATAGCGATAACTAAATAACCTATTGGCGAACCAAAAAAGGATTTAATTTCGAGAAGTAATAATGCTTTCATTTGTTTTTTTATTTTAGGTTTAGCTGCGCTCAATTCGGCTGCGCCTCGGGTCAAGTTTCAGGTTTTGGTTTAAGGTTTCAAGTTTTGGTTTAAGGTTTTGGTTTCAGGTTTCAGGTTTAGCTGCGCTCAATTCGGCTGCGCCTCGGGTCAAGTTTCAGGTTTCTTCCAATTTCCAATTTTCAATCTCCCAACTTCCAACTCCCAACTCCCAACTCCCAACTTCCATCTCCCAACTTCCATCTCCCAACTCCTAACTCAAAGTTACCAATCGATCCACACTCCAAGCTTCAGGTTTATCGCTAAATAATGTTTTAGTATAACTCCAAACTTCGTTAAATAGTATCGAGTTTCTATAATTTTCTAATGCTTGTTCGTTTTCCCAATAACTGTAAGTAAAGAAGATACGTTGGTCATTTTTATCTTGATACAATTCTAAAAACTGATTGCCTTCAAAATTGCGAATGTGTTGCTTCACCGCTTCAAAATTAGATAGAAAAGCCTCAATTTTATCTTCGTGAAAACGCATTTTTACAATTCGTATAAACATGGTTTAATTTTTAAATTCGATAGTTATAGTATCTCTAAATTTGATGCCTAATAAAGTAGACGCAGAACCAACGGTCTTTGGATTACTTTTATAAATAGCGATTTCTAAAAATCCATTTTCGTTAAATAGGGCTAAAAAATCGCCTTCAAAATCTTTCAATTGTTTCTTTTCAACCACCGGAAAATCGGAATAGTTTTTATGGATACGATTTAGCTTTTTATTTTTTACTTGAATTTCAAATTTTCGATTTCTAGCAATTTTAATAAACTGTTTTTGTGAAATATTGGTCACACAATTACCAAAAGAATCAATATAAATGATTTGTCCTTTTATTGAAGATAAATCATTTGAAACTATCGGATTGACTGCATTGACTGGTTTTAATTCGTTAATTTCTTTACCAATAACATTCAATAAACCACCGCGAGCTATATGTGCTGCAACGGCTACAAAAACATCCATGTCACTTGCATTAGTATTTAGTCGTTCATGAATATTAATTGCTACTATTTTTTGAGCCACCTTTTTTTGCAGTAATACATTTAAAATGCCATTATCTGCACAAATGAAAAAATGGTCGTCCCATTGCAATGCAATATGTTGCGTATCGCCTACGCGCTCACTATCTACTCCAATAATGTGAATAGTTCCTTTGGGAAAATTTGAATAAGCTGCTTCTATGCAATAACTAGCTTCTAAAGTATTGAATAAATCAATGTCATGCGAAATATCAATTATCGTTGCATCGTTTAATTCAGACACTATTTTTCCTTTCAAAGCACCTACAAAATAGTCTTTGTGTCCAAAATCGGTAGTTAGTGTAATTATTGACATTTTTTTGTTTATAACTTATTTACAAAGCAACAGTTGTTTTTACTAAATTTGAGTGCAAAGCTACTACAAATATAGCGTTTCAAAAATAATTAAAAAAACAAAGCCTTTGAACGAAAGAATTATAGAATTAATCGACATTGCTCCGAAAGAGTTTTGGGGTACACAAGATGCTCATCTTGAAACAATTAAAAAATATTATCCAAAGTTAAAAATTGTTGCAAGAGGTACTACTTTAAAAGCATTTGGAGAAGCAGAAATTTTAGACGAATTTGAATCGCGTTTTAGACGTCTAATGTTGCATTTTTCAAGATACAACAGTATTGATGATAATGTTATTCTACGGGTTTTAGAAACCAGTCAACAACATGACACGGAACACATGCATGATCGCGATAAAATTCTTGTGCATGGAATAGGAGGAAAGCTCATCAAAGCAATGACGCCCAACCAACAAAAATTAGTCGATACTATTTATAAAAATGACATGGTGTTTGCTATTGGTCCCGCTGGAACAGGAAAAACCTACACCGGAGTGGCTATGGCGGTTAAAGCGTTAAAAGAAAAACAAGTCAAACGAATTATTTTAACGCGTCCAGCAGTAGAAGCAGGGGAGAATTTAGGTTTTCTTCCAGGTGATATGAAGGAAAAACTAGATCCGTACATGCAACCTTTATATGATGCGTTGCGCGATATGTTGCCGCCACAAACGCTAGAAGATTATATTCTAAAAGGGATTATTCAAATTGCTCCGTTAGCCTTTATGCGTGGTCGCACGTTAGATAATGCTTTTGTGATTTTAGACGAAGCCCAAAACACAACCCATTCCCAAATGAAAATGTTCTTAACGCGAATGGGAAAAAATGCCAAATTTATGATTACAGGCGACCCTGGTCAGGTAGATTTACCAAGAAGAACTATTTCAGGATTGAAAGAAGCGATTCTCATCTTAAAAGATGTAGAAGGGGTAGGCATCATCTATTTAGACGACAAAGATATTGTACGCCATAGATTAGTCAAGAAAATTATTGATGCGTATAAAAGCATTGAAAATAACGATTAAATTATTCCTAAAAAGAGACACTTATATTAGTGTCTTTTTTTTACTTTTGCACCACACAACAAACAACACAACACATGAATACAATTACCACTACAAATTTTAATTTTCCAGGACAAAAATCGGTTTACAGAGGAAAAGTTAGAGAAGTGTACAACATCAATGATGACTTATTAGTGATGGTGGCAACTGATCGACTTTCGGCATTTGATGTGGTTTTACCCAAAGGAATTCCTTATAAAGGACAAATTTTAAACCAAATTGCGACGAAGTTCATGGAATTGACTTCCGATATTGTTCCCAATTGGTTAGTAGCTACTCCCGATCCAAATGTGGCGGTGGGTCATTTATGCGAACCTTTTAAAGTGGAAATGGTTATTCGTGGTTATTTATCAGGACATGCAGCACGTGAATATGCAGCAGGAAGAAGAATCCTTTGTGGGGTTACAATGCCCGAAGGATTAAAAGAAAACGATCAATTTCCAACACCAATCATAACACCAACAACCAAAGCCGATAACGGTTCGCACGACGAAGATATTTCACGTGAAGCTATTTTAGCCAATGGAATTGTAACCGAAGCAGATTATTTAATTTTAGAAAAATACACCAGAGCGTTGTACCAAAGAGGAACTGAAATTGCAGCGTCTCGCGGATTAATTTTAGTAGATACAAAATATGAATTTGGGAAAACAAAAGACGGTCAAATCGTGTTGATTGACGAAATTCATACGCCAGATTCTTCGCGTTATTTTTATGCGGAAGGCTACCAAGAAAGACAAAACAACAACGAAGAACAAAAACAATTGTCAAAAGAGTTCGTGCGTCGCTGGTTGATTGAAAATGGTTTTCAAGGCAAAGAAGGACAACAAATTCCAAACATGACGGATGAATATATTGAAACCGTTTCTGAGCGTTACATTGAATTATTCGAAAACATCATTGGGGAATCTTTTGTAAAAGCCGATATAACGAATATTCAAGAACGTATTGAGAAAAATGTTTTGCGTTATTTAGAAAATAGATAAACTTTCAATAGATTTAAAAATAGAATCCCGAGTGTTAGCTCGGGATTTTTTGTTTATACTTTTAAAATGGCGCGTAGCGGCAGCGTGAACGATTATTTTCTTGCTAAGAAAAGATTTTCAAGCGGAAAATCGAACGTGTTTTTAATTATAAATTTAGCTATAGCGCCAAACCACTGTTAGCAGTTGCCATTTTATTCGTTTAGCCGATTTTTTATATCCATTTGTTGATGGAGAATTCTGATAATCTCTAACTCACTTTGTTTTTCGTTGATTTTGTAGAAAATAAAATGAGATTTTACCCGAGAACGTAAATAATCTTTTCTGACATGGCTAAAATCAGAACCAGAATTTGGTTTTTGACATAGATATTCTATTTCATCAAAAATCAAATTCAAATACCTGTCAGCTTGTTCTGCAGACCAAGTTTCAATTGTATAAAGCCAGATTTTTTCTAGATCATTTGAAGCTTCTTTACTTATTTTGTAAATCACTTACTCAAATGTTTGTTATGTAAATCCTTTAAAAAAGTATTTCTGTTAAAATCTTTTACAAATCCAGATTTTTCTCCTTTTTTAAGTTCTTTGATAAGTTCAGCTTTTTTTGATTCTTCTTGCTCAAACATTCTTAATGCAGTTCTTACAACTTCGCTTGCTGAAGAAAACCGACCACTTCTTAATTGCTGATTAATAAAATCATCAAAATAATCTCCTAATAGTATTGATGTGTTTTTTGCCATGACAAATAAATTTAAAAAACAAATATACCAAGTTTTGGTATAATATCAAATTTCACGGAGAGTTTTTTTTATGGTTACTGCCAACGTTCTGCGGCTACAAGAAGTTGGCGATTTTTACCACAAATGTTGATGTGGAGAACCAAGTTTGATTAATCACAAAACTGTCATACGAAGCACTAAACCGCCAATTTTTTGTAGGTTTTGTTAGCAAACATTATTCCTTTATAAACTTTGTATTTATGCAGCCATGATTTTGACTAAAAACTTTCAAGAGATAGGTTCCAGAAGGATAATTGGC
>CAISYO010000271.1 GCA_903889745.1 uncultured Bacteroidota bacterium
AAATACTTACCCTGTTTGATGGTTTGTATGTTTAATTTTGATGAACTTTGTCCTCAATTTACTTTGATTCATGGCACATACAACCAATGGGCATACCCACAAATTCTCAGTTGCAGGCTTATTAGTTACTTTAGGAATTATTTACGGAGATATTGGAACCTCCCCTTTATATGTGTTCAGTACCATTATCAATCACAAAGTAATTACAGAACAATTAATCTATGGTGCTATTTCTTGCGTCTTTTGGACACTAACATTACAAACTACTTTCAAATATGTTTTATTAACCCTTCGCGCGGATAACAGGGGTGAGGGTGGTATTTTTTCTTTGTTTGCACTTATTCGTCGTTATGTTAAATGGATTTATATACCGGCGATCATTGGAGCTGCGATGCTTTTAGCGGATGGCATGATTACACCTCCTGTTTCTGTATCCTCTGCAATTGAAGGATTAGCAGGGATTAAAGGATTGGAAAAAATTATTGTTCCAGGTAATAACTTAACAGTTGGAATCGTATTTACAATTATATCCTTACTTTTTTTCTTTCAACGTTTTGGCACTAAAATTATTGGCTTTGCTTTTGGCCCAATCATGCTGGTTTGGTTCTCCATGATTTTAATTTTAGGATCGATACAGGTATTTGGTAATATCTCTATACTTAAATCTTTGAACCCTTATTATGGGTTTGATTTATTGATAAATTATCCGAAAGGTTTTTGGATTTTAGGTGCCGTGTTTTTATGTACCACAGGAGCCGAGGCATTATATAGTGATTTAGGTCATTGCGGACGTAAAAATATTCAAGTAAGCTGGATGTTTGTAAAATTCGCCTTAGTCATGAGTTATATGGGACAAGGTGCTTGGTTATTAAGTCATGTTGGTACTGTCTCCAATGGCATTAATCCTTTTTTTGAAATAATGCCACATTGGTTTTTGCTAATTGGTATTGGTATTGCAACCATTGCAACAATTATTGCCAGTCAAGCTTTGATTAGTGGTTCTTTTACATTGATCAATGAAGCCATTAGTTTAAACTTTTGGCCACGTGTAACCGTAAAGTTTCCAACAGATCAAAAAGGCCAAATTTATATTCCTAGTTTAAATTTAATTCTTTGGGTAGGCTGTGTGACCATGCTACTTTATTTTAGAAAGAGTGAACACATGCTTGCTGCATATGGCTTCTCTATTATTGTTACTATGATCATGACAACTGTTTTAATTAATTTTTACATGTTAAATGTCAAAAGATGGAATCGGTGGGTGGTCGCGTTTATTATACTTATTTTCAGTGTTGTTGAAATTTCATTTTTTGTCGCCAACGTAGTAAAAATCCATGAAGCAGTTATAACATTTGTATTTTCATTCAGCATGATATTTATCATGATGATTTGGCATCGTGCTCGAAAAATTACCAATCGTTATTTGGATTTTGTAAAGTTGAAAGATTATTTAGATCCATTAGTCGAATTGAGTGCCGATAAGGATATGCCAAAATATGCGACACATTTGGTGTATTTAACCAAGGCAAATAATCATCGTGAAATTGAACATCGAATTATTGATTCAATATTAAACCGCAAGCCCAAACGTGCAGATATTTATTGGTTCTTGCATATTGACCGAACCGATTCGCCGTATGGTATGGAATATTCTATCCGTGAATTAGTGGACGATAAAGTGATGCGTGTTGATTTTAAATTAGGCTTTAGGATTCAACCACGGGTTAATTTGTGCTTTAAAAAAGTGATGCAGGAATTAAACGAATCTCAAGAATTAGGTATTTATAGTAAATATGAATCATTGAAGAGTAAGGATTTCCATACCGATATCACTTATGTAATTATAGAAAGCTTCTTCTCAATTGAAAACGAGTTAAGTTTCAAGGAAGATTTTATTATGGATGTGTACTTTAACATTAAGCAATTAGCACAAAGTGATCAAAAAGCGTTTGGTTTGGATAATGATATGACCGTGGTTGAACATGTACCATTAATCATTAAAGCCAATGAACAATCGCTTCTAAAAAGAGTATACGAGTAGTAGTAAAGCTTACAATTTAACTTGAATAGTTTTGTTTTCGGATGGGTACATCCACTAATTAAATATTTATCTGTAACGCATCCTAATGAACTAAGGTAGCGCCACTAATT
>CAISYO010000272.1 GCA_903889745.1 uncultured Bacteroidota bacterium
AAACGGAGGTTAGAACTTCGCCACAAAACAGAAAACACCGCACATTTTTATCAATCACGTTGCTTTCCATTCTAGAATAGACAAAGGCAAAAGAAGGCGTTGAAACCCAAATCGATCCTTTAAATTTATCCAATCGAGACAAAAACACTTCTGGTTTTTCAAGCGTCTCATTAGAATTCAATAATAAGGATGACCCTAAAGCCGCAAAAGTAATTAATTCATAAACAGATAAATCAAAACTAAATAATGCAACATTAACGAATACATCTGCTGTATTAAATCCAAAATCTTCCGTCATCCATTTTGAAAATGACAAAATTGCTTCGGTTGAAATTTGAACACCTTTTGGCTCTCCCGTGCTACCTGAAGTAAAAATGATGTAAACTAGTGGGTCGGATTTTTTCAGCGCCATGCGTTCGTGCGGATTCTTTTGAGAAAAAGAAAAGGATCCATTCGTGAAAATAATCTCAGTTGTATTATCAATTTTTAATTGTTGTCCTGTGCAATTCAGTATTAAATCTACTTTTGCAATATTTTTAATAGCCAGTATTCGATTTATAGGATATACCAAGTCGACAGGAATATAGGTAATTCCCAATTTAATACACGCATAAATACTAATAATCATTTCGACCTGTTTGTGGCCATAGATGATTGCAGGATTTAAGGAATTGACAAAATTATTTTCTTCTAAAAAAACACAAAACGCATTAACCTCTAGATGAAACTCCGCCCAAGTCAAACTTCTATCCTCACCAATAATTGCCAGTTTATTCGGTTCGATTAAAAGCTCAATAAAATCTTTTTGCTCAAAAGAGTATTTCATTGTGTTGAAATAAAATTGTTAAAATAATTTTCCGCTAAAAATATAAATTGAAAAAGCAACGGCATTAAACAAGATGAAAACGGAAAGGAAACCAACAATTCCGCTGCTTAATTCACCAAAAATAATGTCTTTTCCTTTCTTTTTACACTTATAATCATAGTAGTTATGAATTACGGAATAACAACCGAATAGCATTCCACTTACAATAAAATGCAATTCAAAACCATTCCAGAATCCCATTAACGTAAATGTTAAAAACAAGGCTATACCTTGTCGCTGAATAGAGTTGAAAACCTTTTTCTTCGTTAACGCTTTAAATATAGGCTTAAAGAAATAGTCATTTAACCAATCTCCTAACGTTTTATGCCAATGTCGCCAAAATTCTTTTGGATTCTTAGCCAAGAATGGTTTGTCAAAATTAAATGGAACCTGAATGCCCAGAAAATAGCCAAATGCCATTGCGAGTAATGAATAGCCTGCAAAATCAAAAAACAAATAAAACAAATAGGAATACATGTAGCTCAAATGAAAAACGAACCCGTTTTCGCTGTTTAAATGATTAATAATCAACTGATTTATTGCCGCTGCTATAATATATTTAAAAAGTAGACCTTTGATTAAAAAGTTAAACCCTTTATTGAAGTTTTCAGCATTAATCGTACTAAATCCTACAGCAATATTTTTCGTAAAACGATCGAAGCGATCAATTGGACCAATCAACAATGTTGGGGGAAAAGCTAAAAAAGCAAAGTATGATTTAAATGAAATTTTACTTGATGCAGATTCGTCAAAGTGGATTTGCAACATTTTAAATGAAGCATACGACAGCCCTGCGATTTGAAAAATTGAATGGATATTTAAGGTAAACTCAGGAAGAACATTCAACAATTTCATAAAAAATAAAGGCAGGATATACAACGATACAATCTTTACACCCTTCCAATTTCTTTTTTGGGAAAATTGGGAAAAAATAAAGTAACCATAAAATACGAAACTTATGAAATGAATAGGTTTAGTGTAGAGCAAAAGAATATAACAAATGGAGACAATTGCTAAAAAATTCAAATAAGCGTTAGCTGAGTTTAGGTATTTTTTTCTAAAAACAAACCCTGTAAAAACAGCTAAGGCAAGGAATATAAAAAACTGCGCATTTGAAAATGGCAATGTATTATGAAGATTCAAGTAAGACACTAAAACAGAATTAATTTCAAACGTTAAAAAAGATTCTCCCATCTACACTATTTAGTATTTACTATTAATCCAACTAATTAAAATTGTTGATACACAAATTCAACATTCAATCGCACTTTTTCCTCTATAACCCCATAAATAATGTGTTCAATATTTAGTATATAGATAAAAACATACCCAACTAATAAAGCCGAATAGATCAAAATGTTATTCACTATTTTATTTTTCAGCATAATACGTATCTACAATGAATTTATTTATTTTCAACCACCCTAAATCTCCAGTGTGCATTACATCATTTAACGTTCCTGGAATATACTCCTTCTTATTAGGAGTAAACATATTCAAAAACGGGACATTTTTCTCGTTTAAAAGCGATATTATTTTGTTAAGTGTCGGATTAAAACGATCCAAATGCGCATAATGGTAAGGATTTAAATTTTGAATTACGATAGAAACATCTGCATTGTTTTTCTCTAGCAAATCTAATAGCAAAGAAAAATCTTTAAATTCCTGACAATTTGTGCCAATCCTGCTAAAACTACCTGATTTATGACCAGTATTAAAATTCAACTTATAATAGCTGTCTGCCACGAAAATTTTGTTCGATGTTGCATGTTGAAGAAAATCATTTTGAACTTTTTTAAAACTATTGTTCCAATGTACATTGGTTTTAATTTTTCTTGAAGTTTTATTTTCAATTAATTTATAGCTAATGTTTCCAAATTCCTGGTTCTTCGAAAAGATGTAATTATTTAAAATAGGTAAATTTTGAAATTTGTAACAATTCACTAAATAATCAATTTTAGAGTTGGATGTTTCCATTAATTGGCGATTCATGTATAAATATTCTCCAATTCCTGCTTTTTCTTTCCTTGAAATTGATGTATCACAAATTATTTTTTGCAGAAAATTGGGTCTCACAAATTCCAAAAAAGCTTCAATATTTGTTCCCGGAGTTTCAAACCAACTGGGGCTTAGAATGATACAAATTTTTGCCTTATTTAGATTTTCCCTCATGGCCAAACATTCAGCATATATCGCATAGGATTGATGAAAAGCATGTCCAAACGCATTTACTCTAACCCCCAAAGTATCCGATAAAAAATTATATGGAATATATGTGGTTTCATTACTTAATTCAGATGATCCAAAAATTGTAACACCTGTTTTATCTGAAAGTGAACCAACAAGATTCAACTCGGCATCTTTTCCAGCATCAAAATTAAAATCACACCCTTTAAAAGAAGCCTTTTTTCCACTTACCACAAGAGGAGGTTGGTTTACGGTGAAAAGTTTGTATACAGTAAAAATCTTCACCATTAAAGCACACAAAAACAAAGCTATTGCTAAAGGAAAAATTTGCTGTCTAAAA
>CAISYO010000273.1 GCA_903889745.1 uncultured Bacteroidota bacterium
CAAATTACTATTGATGGTCAACCCATTACAACTGTTAATTTATATGATTTGCGCAATCAAATCAGTGTGGTACCACAAGATGCATTTCTATTTTCAGACAGTATTAAAAACAACATTAAGTTTGGAAATGAAAACGCTAAAGATGAAACTGTCATTGAAGCAGCAAAATTAGCCGTGGTACATGACAATATTATGTTATTTAACGAACAATATGAAACTGTTTTAGGCGAGCGAGGCATTACCCTTTCAGGCGGACAAAAACAACGAGTTTCCATTGCGCGAGCGCTGATTAAAAATGCGCCTATTTTACTGCTAGATGATTGCTTAAGTGCCGTTGATACTGAAACCGAAGAAATTATACTCAATAATTTATTAGCCTATTGCAAAGACAAAACCACACTTATTGTTAGTCACCGCGTATCCTCGGCTAAGAATGCAGATGAAATTCTAATTTTAGAAGAGGGTAAAATCATAGAAAAAGGCACTCACAGTGAACTACTTGCACTAAATGGGTATTACAAAAAATTGTATGTAAAACAACTTTCGGAAAAAGAAATTAACTAAACTATTGTTTTATCCATTTTTTTTTTAGATTTTTGATTCGCTATAACTAATTAACTTGAAAGTAGGATTATGAGAGAAAATGAAATGTTAGAAAAAGAAGATATTTTTTCTAAAGTATTGCGCGCAGGAAGAAGAACATATTTCTTTGACGTAAGAGCAACAAAAGCAGACGATTACTACATTACAATTACTGAAAGTAAAAAATTCACAGAAGAAGATGGTTCGTTTCATTTTAAGAAACACAAAATTTATCTGTATAAAGAAGATTTTGCTGCTTTTAGAGAAATTTTAGACGAAATGGTTGATTTTGTATTAGACCAAAAAGGAGAAGAAGTAATTTCTGAAAGACACCAAAAAGATTACAAAAGAGAAAGTTATACTGAATCAACTGATGAAGTAAAATCTACCGAAAGTTTTACCAATATTGATTTTGACGATATTTAATAAAAAATCCCGCTAGTGCGGGATTTTTTATTAAATATGTGCTAGATTATTTACGTATTATTAATTTACTTGTGCTGTAATTATCTTGACTAAATCTGCTGTAGACAAAACTCCCGATTGCCTCCACAACATCTTACCTTTTTTAAACAGCATCATTGTTGGAACACCACGCACCATAAAATGACTCGCTAAATCTTGATGCTGGTCTACATTGATTTTAATAATTTTAACCGCTTCTTGCAAAGTAGCTTTCACTTCTTGCAAAATGGGCGACATCATTTTACACGGACCACACCAATCAGCATAAAAATCAACTAAAACTAAATCATTTGTTTCAATTATTTCATTAAACTTTGTATTCATTTTATTACAATTTTATAGTTCAAAAGTACAATTCAAATGAAACTTATTTTGTGATATTTGTTACACAAGATAAAATATGACAATTATCATTTTCTAGTTTAGAACGGCAGTGTAATTTCGTAATCTGAAATAACTGTATAATATGCAACCTTCTTTAGTCCAAAAATACAATATTCCTGGACCTCGTTATACGAGTTATCCAACTGTCCCCTACTGGAATGAAGAATTATTTCATGTAGCGGAATGGAAAGCAACCGTTTTACAATCACTCAATGAATCAAACAATTCCGAAGGGATAAGTTTATATATTCACTTACCCTTTTGTGAAAGCTTGTGTACTTTTTGCGGATGCAATAAACGCATTACAAAACGTCATGAAGTAGAAGAGCCTTATATAAATGCGGTATTAAAAGAATGGAAATTGTATTGTGATTTATTTCCTAACAAACCCATTATAAAAGAAATTCATTTAGGTGGTGGTACTCCTACTTTCTTTTCTGCCGAACATTTAGAAACCCTAATCAATGGTTTGTTTTTAACGGCTTCAAAAGCTGAAAATTATGAATTTAGTTTTGAAGGACATCCAAATAACACAACCAGACTACAATTACAAAAACTATATGATTTAGGTTTTCGCAGAGTTAGCTTTGGGGTGCAAGATTATGCTAAAAAAGTACAAGAAGCTATACACCGCATTCAACCGTTTCATAATGTAGCCAAAGTAACCTTTTGGGCAAAAGAAATTGGCTACACTTCTATAGGGCACGATTTAATATTTGGCTTACCCTTTCAAACCTTAGAAGATGTTATTGATACCATAAATAAAACAAAATCGCTTCAACCCGATCGATTAGCGTTTTACAGTTATGCTCACGTACCTTGGATCAAAGGAAATGGACAACGAGGGTTCAATGATGCCGATTTACCGCAAGATGATGAAAAAAGACAATTGTATGAAGAAGGTAAAAAATTATTAGCAAAAAACGGCTATTATGAAATTGGGATGGATCATTTTGCCCTAGAAAACGACAGCATGTTTGTTTCGGCAAAAAAAGGAAATCTACATCGTAATTTTATGGGATATACCGCTTCTAAAACGCAACTTATGATTGGTTTAGGTGTATCTTCGATTAGTGATAGTTGGTATGCATTTGCCCAAAATGAAAAAACTATTGAAAATTATTATGCGCGATTAGAACAAAATGAATTGCCTTTACTTAGAGGGCATTTGCTTACAAAAGAAGATTTAATAATTAGAAAACACATTCTTAATTTAATGTGCCAATTTGAAACTTCTTGGAATGATTCTCAAATGCAATTCAAAGAACTGCCAATGATTTTAAACCAATTAAATGAAATGGAACATGATGGTCTAATTGAAATAAAAGAACACAAAATTAGAATCACCGAAAAAGGAAAACCATTTGTGCGAAATGTGTGTATGGCTTTTGATTTACATTTAATGCGAAAAGCCCCAGAAACAAAACTGTTCTCAATGACTATTTAGGTGTAATAATTTAAACCTGAAATAAATAACTACTCATATCGAATATATGCTGGTTTACCCAATTGAAAATCGGAAATAGTTAAATCGGTATTCTCAAACGAGTTGGTTTTTAATAAATTATCGCCTTCAAAAGGTATGGATGGATAATAAGACAATGATATTTGAAAACTATTAAATACTAAATAGTCGTTATTTATTTGTACACCAATACTAAACTTTGAATATACTTTACTCGCAAACAAGGCGTTTTTATTTGCAAGTGAACCCATTGAAACATTGAGATAAGGGCTAAAACGAAATCCATTCCAACTGCCCGGTATATAGGTTTGAGTTTGCAAGGAAACCAACCATTTTTGGGTACCAGTTAACTGATTATTAAAACCTTCGATGCCGTAATAATTATTTAATGTAAGTTGATCTTTAAACGATGTATCTCTATTATTTCCCCAAATATAAGTAGGTTTAACAAATTGGCGCAATTTCCAATTTCCTATGTATAATAACGGACTGAAGTAATTGAATCCTACTTTAAATGCAGTTTGTTCAGTAACACTCTTGGTATAAAAACTTCCCCATTCCATGAAAGTACTTAAATAACCAAAAGTATATTTTTTTCCTTTTGAAATTGAGATGCCAGAATACCATCTAGAACGATCGGCTTTATTTTGATATCCTAAAATTAAAGCCATATTTTCCCCGTAAGGTATATCTTCGGTAATTTCATAGTTAAAAATAAACTTGTCTTGATAAAAGCGTTGTTTTGAAATTCCTATGTAACCTATATTATTTGTCTCGTTTGTAAAAAAATTAGAAGGATCAAACAAACTACCAGGGTCTAGAAGAAAGGCTTTTCGATTATAAGAATAGGCTAAAATTAAATTAGTCGTTTTTTGATCAAATGTGTTTTCTCTCTTAATTTTAAAAGCATGTCCATACCAATAGTCAACATATTCATATTTTGTTGGAACAGCAATTAAGGTATCTGCCAAAGGGAAAAATTCCGTTATTCTTCTGTTCTCAAACTGAAAACCACCTGCATGCTTAGCAACAACAGAGTAAAAAGGGCGGTTTAAAACAATACTTCGCTTACTATCATCATTAAACTCATTTGAATAGTCTAAGTCGAGACGTATGAAACTATTTTTTAAATTACTTACACTGTATTTTGCATGAAGTGCTTGTTCTTTAGGAGTAAACCTATTTTGAATTTCTCCTGAAATTTGATGACCAAAACCCAAAATATTTCTTTCAGTCATTTTTACACTGCTTTGACTTCCAGATAAACTTCCATTTGGAATTAATGTCCAAGAATCTAAGACTCTAATTTTAATATCTACAGAATCTGATGCAGTAGCAATAGGAACAGGAACTACTGTAACCTCTCTAATGTATCGTTGACTTCTAATTAATCGTTCGGTTTCTTTCAATAACAACGAATCACAGCGCTCATTTTTTTTAAATAAAAGTAAATTACGAATGGTAAACGTTTTTGTTTTTATATGAATTGCATTCCCAAAACGATCTATTCCCCTATGTGGCACTCTACTTTCATCTCGAATAGAATATCCAAATGGGTCTAAGGTTTCAATAGTAATATTTCGAATTATTTTGCCCGATGAATTATGAATGTCTGATGCTTTTTTTTGTGTTTTCTGATCTGAAGTCTTAGAATCATTATTCAAAGCAGAAGCTCTAAAAAACAGCTTATACACAAATTTGTTAAACTTACTTTTTTTAGATAAATCGTGAATATCATGATAAATTTTTACACTATCGCTTTTTTGTTCATTTACTTGAGCTACCACACTCATCGTAAAAAAACAAAAAAATAGCGCTAAAAATATCGTCTTATTTTGATTCATTAATAATAAAAAAATTAGTATTTGTATTTGAGCGTAAAGTAACTAAAAATAGAACAAAATATGTTATATCGAGCAAAAAATCATTCCAAAAAGTTTATGTACCTTTGCCGATAATTTTATCCCATTTATGAAAACTTTTCTAGAATTTGATTTACCAAAATCCTTACAAAAAGCGTTAGATGAATTAGGTTTTGTTCACCCTACTCCTATTCAAGAAAAATCGCATTCGGTAATTCTATCGGGTAGAGACATGATGGGTATTGCACAAACCGGAACAGGTAAAACATTTGCCTATTTATTACCTATTCTTAAACAATGGAAATTTCAAAATAATGAATCGCCAAGAGTGGTTATTTTAGTTCCAACGCGTGAATTAGTGGTTCAAGTAGCTGAAGAAGTTGAAAAACTGACCAAATACATGAGCGTGAGAACACTTGGCATTTACGGTGGAGTTAACATCAATACACAACGAAAAGCATTAGCAGAAGGAGTTGATATTTTAGTAGGAACACCCGGGCGTGTAATGGATTTAGGACTTGATGGTGTTTTACGATTTGACACTTTGCAAAAATTAGTTATTGACGAATTTGATGAAATATTAAACTTAGGGTTCCGTGCCCAATTGACTTCAATTTTATCAATGATGCGCGGTAAAAAACAAAACATCTTGTTTTCGGCAACAATGACTGAAGAAGTAGATGCCATGTTAGATGAATATTTTGAATTTCCAGAAGAGGTTTCACTAGCACAAAGTGGTACTCCGTTGGAACAAATTGAACAAATTGTATATCAAGTACCCAACTTTCTTACCAAATTAAATTTATTAAAACACTTGGTTCGAGAAACCGAAACCATGGAACGAGTATTGATTTTTGTCAATAATAAGCGTATTGTAGATTTGGTTTTTGAAACGTTAGACGAAGAATTTTCAGAACAATTTGGTGTAATCCATTCCAATAAATCTCAAAATTATCGTTTGAATACGATGGCTGCTTTTCAGGCGGGCGAATTAAGAGGTTTAGTTACTACCGATATTATGGCGCGTGGTTTAGATATTTCTGATATTACCCACGTAATCAATCTGCAATTTACTGAAGAACCTGAGAAATACATGCATCGAATTGGTAGAACTGGTCGTGCTGATAAAAGCGGTATTGCCATCAGTTTAATTTCTCCAAGTGAAGTAGAATCAAAAATTGAGGTTGAACTTTTAATGGATACTGAAATTAAAGAGTTTGCACTTCCCGAAGATTTAAAAATAGAAGAACGCTATTTAGACTTCGAAAAAGAAAAGAAAAAAATGAAATTCTTGTTGAAAACACCCAAAAAAGAAGGTGGTGAAGCTTTTCACAAGAAGAAAGAAAAAAATGCAAAAGTAAACCTTGGTGGTCCAGGAAAACGTAAACCGCGTAAAACCGAATCGAGAAATAGAAACATCGAACGTAAAAGAGACGAGAAGCGGAAGAAAAAATAATTATTGATTGTCAATTATTAATTATCAATTCTATTTTCGTACTTTTGACAAATTATAATTATAAATGCAATTTAAACATCCAGAAATTCTTTACTTCCTTTTTCTGTTGGTTATACCAATTTTGGTGCATTTATTTCAATTACGTCGCTTTAAAATAGAATACTTTACCAACGTAAAACTACTCAAAGAACTCCAAATTCAAACCCGAAAAAGTGCTGAAATCAAGAAATGGTTGTTGTTAGCCACACGATTATTGTTATTAACTTGTTTAATTTTAGCCTTTGCTCAACCTTTTTTTGAAGCGAAAGACACTACAAATAAAGGCAACGAACTTGTCATTTTAGTAGATAATTCGTTTTCCATGCAAGCAAAAGGTGCTAAAGGCGAATTACTTAAACGAAGCATCCAAGAATTATTAGAAGAATTACCCGAAAACCAGCAATTTTCATTACTTACCAATTCAGAAGTTTTTTGGGACACCGATATTAAATCCATTCAAAAAGAACTGCAAAGTTTAAACTATTCCGCAATGCCCTTTCAGTTGGATTACTTAATTAATCAGGTAGAAATCAAAAAGAAAAATACTAAAAAAGATTACGTCATCATTACCGATGCCATTCAATCTGAAAGTAAAAAGGCATTTAACCTATCTGATAATAATGTGGTGTATTTCATCCAACCCGAAGCGCAAAACAAAACAAACATAAGTATTGATAAAGTTTTAATTTCGAATGTTTTAGACCAATTTTACGAATTAAAAATCACGCTTAAAGCTTTTGGCGAAATTGAAAATGAAGTGCCGCTTTCAGTTTTTAGTAACAACAAAGCCATTGCGAAAACCATTGCAAAATTTGAATCTGCTACTACAGAAATTGCAATTACAATTCCTAAAACAGATTTTCATGGAACTGTTAGTATCGAAGATAATAGTTTAAGTTACGATAACAAGTATTATATAAGTATTTCAAAACCCAAAAAAGTTAATATAATTGCCATAGGAACTTCCGATAAAAATAATTTCTTAAGTCGCATTTTTACAACCGAAGAATTCAATTTTATAAGTACCGATTTAACAACTTTAGATTACAATCAAATTGAAAATCAAGATGCAATTATATTAAATGAATTAGAAGATTTACCAATTGCACTAGGAACAACACTGAAATCATTTTACGAAAAAGGTGGTTCAATTGTTTTAATTCCGAATACAAAAAACACAACAAGTCAGTTAAATACTTTTGCTAAAAACTTCGGTGGATTTGGTTATTCCAAGCTTTTGACATCAGGAAAACAAATTACAAAAATCAACTTTGATCATCCGTTATACCAAACCGTTTTTGAGAAGAAAGTAACTAATTTTCAATATCCTAATACAAAAGAAAGCTTCGGTTTATCAGGCGTAACAACTATTTTACAATATGAAGACAATTCTGTTTTTGTGGGTTCGACAACCAATCGATTAGGAATGTTTTACGCTTTTTCTGCGCCAATAAACAAACAAAACAGTAACTTTCAAAATGCGCCATTAATTGTTCCTACTTTTTACAACATGGGACAAAATCAAGGTAAAACAGGTATTAACGCCTTTACTATTGGTGAAAACGAAAACCTAATTTTAGAAACTAGTTTAGCAAAAGACGAAGTAGTTTCAATTCAAAAAGAAGGTTACAGTTTTATTCCGATGCAACAACTATTAAATACAAAATGCAAACTATCTTTTGGTGATTACCCAGAAGTAGCTGGTAATTTTGATGTTATGAAAGGAAAAAATTCGTTAAAGAAAATCAGCTTTAACTATACACGAACCGAAAGCGATTTAACCCAAATATCGACTGCTAATTTTGAAAATTTCACTAAAATAAATAACATATCAACCGCTTTAAATGACATTGCATCAGAACGAACGAGCAATGAAATTTGGAAATGGTTTATATTTGCAACACTATTATTATTAATAACAGAACTACTAATTCAAAAATTTGTAAAATGACGCAAGTTATTCTAAAACAAGCTAAAATAATCGACCCTTCAAGTCCGTTTCACAATCAAACAATGGATTTGAAAATTGAGAATGGTACGATAACGCAAATAGATAAGGAAATTTCAGCTACTTCGGGCTTTGAGGTTGTGAATGTTCCTAATTTGCATGTTTCTAAAGGCTGGATGGACAGTTCGGTTTCCTTTGGTGAACCTGGATATGAAGACCGAGAAACCATTGAAAACGGATTAAAGGTTGCTGCAAAAAGCGGATTTACAGCAGTAGCATTACAACCGAATTCAAACCCAACGATAGACAATCAATCGCAAGTTCGATTTGTGTTGGATAGAGCAAAAAGAAATGCAACTACACTCTACCCTATTGGCGCGTTAACCAAAGGAAGTGAAGGAAATGAGCTGGCTGAATTATATGATATGCAAAACGCTGGTGCTATTGCTTTTGGCGATTATAAAAAGGCACTTCAAAATGCAAATCTTCAAAAAATTGCACTTCAATATGTGCAAGATTTTAATGGAATGTTAGTGGCTTTTTGTCAAGACAGCACATTGAAAGGAAGTGGAATTGCAAATGAAGGAGCAGTAAGTACAAAATTAGGGTTGAAAGGAATTCCAGCACTGGCTGAAGAATTACATGTAGCACGCAATTTATTTTTACTAGAATATACTGGTGGAAAAATGCATATTCCAACAATTTCAACAGAAGGAAGTATAAAATTAATAAAAGAAGCTAAAGCTAAAGGATTACAAGTATCTTGTAGTGTAGGGGTGCATAATTTAGTCTTAAACGACGAAATATTGATGGGCTTTGACTCAAGATACAAAGTATTACCTCCCTTACGAGAAGAAGCTACTCGAAAAGCATTGATCGCTGCTGTTTTAGACGGAACCATCGATTGCATTACCTCAGATCATAATCCGCTAGACATTGAACATAAAAAATTAGAATTTGATTTAGCCAAAGATGGAACCATCGGTTTAGAAAGTGCATTTAGTGCTTTACTTACCGTTTTACCACTTGAAGTTGTTATTGAAAAATTAACCGCTAGTAAACTGATTTTCAATACAAAAAACAACTCTATAAATCAAAGTAATATCGCAGATTTATCACTTTTTATACCAGATGGAAATTGGGTTTTTCAAAGAGAAAACATCGGTTCAAAATCTAAAAATTCGGCATTTTTAGAACAACAAATGAAAGGAAAAGTTATTGGAATTTACAATAATGGAAAATTGATACTAAACAATTAATAAAGAACATAAATTTAAATTATGAATGAAATAGCTCAAGGAAAACAAATAGCAATTGTAAGTTATTTAACCCTTATAGGAAGTGTAATTGCTATTTTCATGAATAGTGAAACCAAAAATTCATTTGCAAGTTTTCACATTCGTCAAGCATTAGGGATTTTTGTTACCTTCTTTATATTAGGCTATCCAATTGGATATTTCAATAGTTGGATGATTACTGCTTCATTTTGGACATTTATTTTTATTTTGTGGTTATTTGGATTTATGAATGCTTTAAATGGCGAACAAAAACCTATACCTTTATTAGGTGAATTTTATCAAAAAATATTTAAAAGCCTGTAAAATGAACCTACACTATTTAATTAAGGAACCAAAAACAATTTTAGATAAAAACCCTTTATTACTACTATTACACGGTTATGGGAGTAATGAAGAAGATTTATTCTCTTTTGCTTCTGAATTACCACAAGACCATTATGTAATATCTGTTCGTGCGCCTTATGATTTGCAACCCTATGGTCATGCATGGTATGCCATTCATTTTGATGCCGATGAAAATAAATTTTCAGACAACGAACAAGCGAAAGAATCAGTTCAATTAATTGCTGAATTCATTGATCAAATAGCTCAAAAATATCCAATTGATGTGCAAAACGTCAACTTAATTGGTTTTAGTCAGGGCGCTATTTTAAGCTATGCAACAGCGCTAACCTATCCTGAAAAAATAGCAAAAGTTGTAGCTTTAAGCGGTTATTTCAATCAAGATATTGTACCCGAAGTTATTGATGCAAGCGCCATTTCACATTTGAAATTTTTTATATCACATGGTACAGTAGATCAAGTAATTCCGGTAGATTGGGCACGAAAAGCAAAACCAGCCTTAGAAAATTTAGGATTAAACGTAGTATATCATGAATATCCTGTTGGACATGGTGTAGCCCCTCAAAATTTCTTTGATTTTAAGAATTGGTTAATTCAAAACAATAATAAATAAGTACATTTGTACCTTAAATAATAAACTATGGCATCAATTACATTAGGCGGAAATCCAATTCACACAAATGGTGAATTACCAGCAGTAGGTTTAAAAGCAACTGATTTTAATCTTATCAAAATCGATTTAGGGACTGCTTCACTAGCTGACTTTACAGGTTCAAGAATCATATTAAATATATTTCCAAGTATCGATACTGGCACTTGTGCTACTTCGGTAAGAACTTTTAACGAAAAAGCAAGTTCATTAACAAATACCAAAGTTTTGTGTATTTCTAGAGACTTACCTTTTGCTCAAAAACGTTTTTGTGGTGCAGAAGGATTAGAAAATGTAATTAACTTATCTGATTTTAAAGACGGAACTTTTGGAAAAAACTATGGTTTAGAAATTACCGATGGCCCGCTTGCCGGATTACATTCTCGTGTTATTGTGGTAATTGATGAAAATGGAACTATTCTTCACACCGAACAAGTAAATGAAATTGCTGACGAACCAAATTACGAAGCTGCTTTAGCTGTATTATAATTTATGAAATTTCAAAAAGACGAAACCCTTTTTACGGGTCGATTAAAAAGTATGGTTTTTGCCCTAAAAGGTGCTTTTAAACTAATAACTACCGAACACAGCGTAATGGTGCAATCATCATTAGCCGTTTTAATGACTATAGCTGGTTTTTATTTTGGTATCAATAGAATGGAATGGATGATGCAAATTTTAGTGTTTGGACTTGTACTTAGTATTGAAGGACTCAATACTGCAGTAGAAAAAATTGCCGATTTTATCCACCCCGATTATCATCAACGAATTGGTTTTATTAAAGATATTGCTGCAGGTGCTGTATTTTTTGCGGCATTAACAGCTATTGCTATCGGCTGCATTATTTATTTTCCATATTTGTTTTAAATTAGCTACTTTTGTAAAAATTGTTCCGTTTCAATGGCCAAACAAAATTCAAAAGGTGTTGCAAATAATGCAACTGACACAGTTAATAAAAAATTATCTTTAAAGATAGGTCGCCGACAAAAATTTGTTGTAGGCATCTTGTTGATATTCTTTTCGGTAGCGTTATTACTATCGTTTATATCCTATTTTATTACCGGAAATGCTGACCAAAGTGCGGTAAGTCAAATAGCGAATCGATCACTCAGTACAGAAAACTGGTTAGGAAAAATTGGAGCTTATTTAGCTGATTTTTTCTTATATCAAGGATTTGGAGTTACTTCTTTTCTATTGGTTAGAGTCTTGTTTTTAATAGGTGCTTATATGGTATTAGATATGAGTCTATCAAAACTAAAGAAAAACTTTTTTTGGGATGGTTTTCTAATTATCATTGGTTCAATACTTTTCGGATTTCTATGGGATTACATGCCTCAATTGGGCGGTGTAATAGGATATGAAATGAACTTATTCATTCAAGATTACATCGGTAAAACTGGAACTTTATTAGTATTACTTTTTGGGATTTTAATTTTCTTAGTTTTTAAACTCAACATTTCACCCGATACTTTTATTTCTGTTTTTGAAAAGTCTACACAATCTTTTAAAGAAGACTTAGCCACTGAAACAGCTACAAGTCCTGTTGTTGCTGTAGACCATTCAGAAGATCAAGATATTGATGAAGATGAATTACCTATTGTACCTCTTCCAAATAAAGAAGACGATTTTTTACTAACCGAAGACGAAGAAGAAATTAGCAATATCGAATTAAAAACCTATCCCAATTCATTTGAAATCAATAAAGAAGCTTTAAAACCAACTATTTCAAATTCATCTGAATTAAGTTTAGAACCAAAACTAAAATCTGAAACACCTGAAATTACTAATTTTTCAATAGAAGACCGAAGCATTCCAAATGAACCCTTTATTAATGAAGACGCATTCGTTATTGAAAAAGTAGAAGAAGAAGTATTAGTAGAAGAAAATTTATCGGCACGATTAGTTCAAGATTTTGGAGAGTTTGACCCAACATTAGAACTATCAAATTATCAGTTTCCGCCAATCGATTTATTAAAAGAATACTCAACAGGAGGAATTACAATTAATCAAGCTGAATTAGAAGAAAACAAAAATAAAATTGTAGATACGTTAAAAAACTATAGCATTGGTATTTCCCAAATCAAAGCTACTGTAGGACCAACGGTTACTTTATATGAAATTGTTCCCGATGCTGGAATTCGAATTTCAAAAATTAAGAACTTAGAAGATGATATTGCGCTTTCGTTATCGGCGTTAGGCATCCGTATTATTGCACCAATTCCAGGTAAAGGAACTATTGGTATAGAAGTTCCTAATAATAATCCAACAATGGTTTCTATGAAAAGTGTGATTTCTTCACCGAAATTTCAAACTGCTGAAATGGAATTACCTATTGCTTTAGGAAAAACCATTTCAAATGAAACTTTTGTAGTAGACTTGGCTAAAATGCCCCATTTATTGATGGCAGGAGCCACTGGACAAGGAAAATCTGTAGGGTTAAATGCGGTGCTTACTTCCCTACTCTACAAAAAACATCCTGCTGAAGTAAAATTTGTTTTAGTAGATCCGAAAAAAGTAGAATTGACACTTTTTAATAAAATTGAACGTCATTATTTAGCTAAACTTCCCGATGGAGGCGATGCTATTATAACAGATAACACAAAAGTAATCTATACGCTAAATTCACTTTGTATAGAAATGGACAACCGTTATTCGTTACTAAAAGACGCAATGGTTAGAAACATTAAAGAGTACAATGAAAAATTTAAACAGCGTAAATTAAATCCAGAAAATGGTCATCGATTTTTACCTTATATCGTTTTAGTCGTAGATGAATTTGCCGATTTAATTATGACGGCTGGTAAAGAAGTAGAAACTCCTATTGCTCGTTTAGCCCAATTAGCACGTGCCATTGGAATCCATTTAATTATTGCTACACAACGCCCTTCGGTAAATGTAATTACGGGGATGATTAAGGCTAACTTTCCTGCTCGAATTGCGTTTAGAGTAACTTCAAAAATTGACTCTAGAACGATTTTAGATTCTGGAGGAGCCGATCAGTTAATAGGTCGCGGTGATTTATTATACACGCAGGGCAATGAAATTGTTAGGGTACAATGTGCATTTGTAGATACACCAGAAGTGGATAAAATTTGTGATTTTATTGGATCACAAAAAGCCTATCCTGAAGCTTATTTACTTCCTGAATATATTGGCGAAGAAAATGGCATAAAACTTGATATAGATATATCTGAGCGTGATTCGTTGTTCAGAGAAGCTGCTGAAGTAATTGTTACAGCCCAACAAGGAAGCGCCTCATTAATTCAAAGAAAACTAAAATTAGGCTATAATAGAGCGGGACGATTAATTGACCAATTAGAAGCCGCTGGAATTGTAGGTCCGTTTGAAGGAAGTAAAGCTCGTGCGGTATTAATTTCTGATTTGGTTGCTTTAGAACACTTTTTAAATAATGAACAAAATTAATTATAAAATGAAACACATTTTAAGTATCATCTTTATATTTTTCATTGGGTTTTCACTACACGCACAAGATGCAAAAAAAGCGAAAGAACTTTTAGACGATGTAACTTCAAAAGTGAAATCTTATAATAACATAGTCATAGACTTTAAATATTCTTTAAACAACCCAAAAGAACGAATCAATCAAGAGAGCAATGGAAATGTTGCACTTCAAGGAAATTTATATCACCTAAATTTTATGGGAGTAACCAAAATTTTTGATGGAAAAAAAGTGTATACCATTGTTCCTGAAGATGAAGAGGTAACTCAAGAAAATTTTGATGCTAATGATGAAAAAGCGATTTCTCCAAACAAAATGTTGACCTTTTTTACCTCTGGATACAAATATGCTTGGGATATTCCTCAAAATGTAAAAGGTAGAAAAATACAATTTGTTAAATTGACGCCAAACAATTCAAAAGATACTCGAAAAGAGATTCTTATCGGAATTGATACCCAAACAAAGAATATTTACACGGTGATTGAAGTGGGAAAAAATGGCACCAAAACAACTTTAACTGTTAATTCTTTTAAAACAAATCAACCTTTATCAAAAAATCATTTTACCTTTACCAAATCAAAATATCCTAATTATTACATCAATAAATTAGACTAAAAACGATCGGGTGAAAATATTAGATAAATACATTATTAAATCCTATATGATTACATTTACAACTGTATTTGTAATCTTATTTTTTATATTCGTTTTACAAGGAATTTGGCTATTTATTGCAGAATTAGCAGGGAAAGATTTAGACTTATTTACGATTATCAAATTTCTTTCTTATTACGCTCCAACTATAGTGCCATTAGTTCTTCCTCTTTCTATACTTTTAGCCGGAATCATGACTTTTGGATCTTTTGCAGAAAACTATGAATTTGCAGCTATGAAATCTTCAGGAATTTCATTACAACGTGCCATGAAAATGCTCACCATCACTATTGGTATCTTAGCCATTGTATCATTCTTTTTTGCAAATAATATTATTCCGGAAGCGCAATATAAATTTATCAATCTGAGAAAAACAATTGTACAACAAAAACCTGCAATGGCAATTAGTGAAGGGCAATTTAATACAATTGGAAGTTCAACCATCAAAGTAGATAGAAAATCGGGCGATAACGGTGAATTTTTAGATGGCGTGACTATGCACGTTAAAAACACCAACCTTGGATTAGGGGCAAATACAATAATTAAGGCAAAAAAAGGGCTTTTGACAAGTGAAGAAGATTCAAACTATTTACAACTCGAATTGTATGATGGTCATTATTATGAAGATGTTCAACCAACAAATTATGAAGATCGTAATAAATTGCCTTTTGCAAAAAGTAGTTTCAAAAAATATGTCATAAATATTGACTTAACCAAACTTAATCAAGCAGAAATAGACCAGGGAGATATAACCTCAGAAAAAATGTTAACCATTCCTGAACTAAAATACACACTCGACTCACTTCAAAACAACTTTGATAAAGACGTTGTGTCTTTTGCTGATAATTTAGCTTTAAGAAATGATAATATTTTTTACAAAAAATTGCAAAAAACACAACTAGCCGCTCCAAAAAAAGATATAATGGTTAAAGATTTATTGTCCATTTTTCCAAAAAAAGAGAAAATTCAGATTATCGAAATGGCTAAAAATAATATTTCTAGTACTGATTTTAGTATTCAAAACACCAAATTAGATTTAGAATTTAAATCAAAAAACATAAATCTCCATTGGCTAGCCATTCACGAAAAATTTGTAATTGCATACTCCTGTTTATTGATGTTTTTTATTGGAGCACCACTAGGAGCAATTATTAGAAAAGGTGGTCTCGGATTGCCAATTGTTTTTGCGATGCTTATTTTTATATCCTTTCATTTCATCAATACCTTTGGAAGAAAATTAGCCCAAGAAGATACAATTACGCCCTTTTTAGGTGCTTGGATGGCTTCATTGCTAATGACTCCATTTGCGGCTTTATTAACTTATCGAGCAACTAATGATATCGGAATAATGGTGAATTTTGATTGGATTACAGAACCATTTCAAAAATTATTTACAAAAATTACCCAAAACAATACAAACTAACTACCCCATGTCACAAAATATACAACTAAATACCATTGAAGAAGCCATAGAAGACATCCGACAAGGAAAAGTAATCATTGTTGTAGATGATGAAGATCGTGAAAATGAAGGCGACTTTTTAGCTGCTGCGGAAAAAGTAACCCCAGAGATGATTAATTTTATGGCAACCCATGGAAAAGGGTTAATTTGTGCACCGTTAACCGAATCGCGTTGTAAAGAATTAGATCTTCATGCGATGGTACGCAATAATACCGACCATATGGAAACAGCATTTACGGTATCGGTAGATTTAAAAGGAAATGGAGTAACTACTGGAATTTCTGCTGCAGATAGAGCAAAAACAATACAAGCATTAATTGACCCAAGTACAAAGCCATTTGATTTGGCTCGTCCTGGACATATTTTTCCATTGATTGCAAAACAAGGTGGTGTATTAAGACGTACAGGCCATACGGAAGCTGCTATAGATTTTGCTCGTTTGGCCGGATTTAAACCGGCAGGTGTTATTGTTGAAATTATGAACGAGGATGGAACAATGGCACGCCTACCTCAATTAGTAGAGGTAGCTAAAAAATTCAATTTAAAATTAGTTTCTATTGAAGATTTAGTTGCTTATCGCATGCAACATGATAGTTTAATTCAAAAGAAAGAGGATTTTGATATTCAAACGCGTTTTGGAACTTATAGATTGCGTGCTTATTTACAAACTACCAATAGACAAGTGCATATTGCCTTAACAAAAGGAACGTGGAATGCAGGTGAATCTGTTTTAACTAAAATTAATTCTACCCAAATTAATAACGATATTTTAGGTACATTAACAAATAATGCAGATAAGAAACTTGATGATATGTTTCGTAAAATAAATGATGCCGAAAAAGGGGCTATTATCTTTATTAACCAAGAAGTCCGTTCTATAGAATTGTTAGATCGATTAGTAGAATTAAAATCATTACAAGAATCAGGAACACTTCAAGCGCCTCAAATAAAAATGGATAGTAAAGATTTTGGAATTGGTGCTCAAATCTTGCACGATATTGACATTACTAAAATTAAATTGCTTTCAAATAGTACTGCACAAACAAAACGTGTGGGAATGATTGGATATGGTCTAGAAATTACAGAATATGTAAATTATTAATTTTTTCATTTGTTTAATTATTTCGTTTTGAAAGAGTTAAAAAAAAAGTCCTATTTTTTCATTTATTTATTATTAAAAGGTTTGTAGAAATAAAAAAACGTTCTATATTTGCACTCGCAATCAGAAATTGATAGCAAGACTTATTGGAGAAATGGCAGAGTGGTCGAATGCGGCAGTCTTGAAAACTGTTGACTGTAACAGGTCCGGGGGTTCGAATCCCTCTTTCTCCGCAACATCAAACCGTAAACAGCTTATAATAAAGTGTTTACGGTTTTTTTATTCTCTTCTTGTCCGACGGTTGTCCCAATTTCAAGAAAACTTTTATTTTTTTTGATTCACAATTACTATTTTTTTGAAATAAGTAATTTAGTCTAAAATAAACTTTAGTAAATTTATTTACATAAAAATTATAATCTAAAAGTTTATTTTTGGAATATAAATAAACAAAAAAATCTAGCGATAATGAATTTCGATTACCAAGAAATAGAAAAAAGAAAATTTGTAAAGAAATTTAAGCTCGAAGAATTAGGACTTTCAAATATAAAAAATCTTGTTTTGCACAATGTTTTTATTGAAGATGAAATTTTAATTGACAATTTGAAAACTGATTCAATAGAATTTGATACTATGATAACATCAGGAGCAAAAGAATATCATATAAATCAAGACATTTTAAAAGAAATATATACTTCCATTCGTTTTTTTGTAGAAGTTGTAGCAACAGACACGCAATTTGATTTAAACAGGATTTTAACCAATTTAGAAGGTAGAATTGAAAGTGTTGAAAAAATAAAATACTTAGAAAAAAAGCACAAGGATTTATATTCGCAAGTTAAGAATGAGCCAGAATATCTTGTTTATGCTGAAATAAAAGAGTTTAATGGATTTGAAAATTGGGAGGAATTAGTTATTGAAAGTCTCAATGGAGAAGTTGCTTTTATCCAGAAGTATTTAACATCAGATATTGAAATGTCAGATGTTCCCAAAGAGATTTTAAGTATATGGGTAAAATATTATACAATAAAGGCACAAATAGATTTTTGTAAAGAGCAAATTAATAAACTAAAAAACACTAAACAGAAATCAGGATTTGTTGATACTTCATTACAAATTTTTCTACTTGAGGAAATCATAAACATAAAAGACTGGAGCAGTATAAGTGCAACAAAAAAAGGCGAAATACTTAGTCATTTATTAGGTAAAAATAAAGACAACATTAAGAAGATTTATCTTGAGCTTGACAAAAAAATTTCTGAAAATTCAGAAAAACTTTTAAGCGACAGAAAACAAGCAGATGAATTTATAAAAAAACTATTAGGGTAACCATCAGGGTTACCCTAATAGTTTTAACCCCATTCGACTAAATTAAGTTTGTCCCATAATTAATAAAATAAATAATTAAATTATGGTTAAAGAAATCTTGCAACTCGAAAGCACAAACGCTAATGATTTTAAAAACGAAATCGTCAAAGACATCACACTCGCACTTAAAGGGTATGCTACTAATTTGCAGAATCCCGATAACGAAACATTATTAACACGAGAAGAAACTGCAAAACTCCTTTCTGTTAGTTTAGTTACTTTATGGGACTGGACAAAAAAAGATATTATTCCTGCCTATCGCATTGGAAATAAAGTTCGCTATAAAAAAAGTGAAGTTTTCAAATCATTGAATCAAAAAAACCAATTTGGTCAACTTTAAAACACTTTTTTATGCAAATTAATAATCAAGCTTTAATTTCAGATGCTTTAGGTCATTTGAATTGCTTAAAAAACGATTTTGCGAGGTTACGATTGGATTATAATAGAGATAATAATATAGTCTATTCAACTGGAAAATTCATTGAATCCTGTGAATTAATCGGTCAACTTATAAAAGGCTACGATAATCATAATTTCAAATTATTATCAAACAATATCAATAGCGTTTTATTAAAAGATTCTGAATTACATGGTGTTTTAATCACAATCAGGAAAAATAAGCACTCCCATAACTTTGACCCATCAAAAATGGCATCTATAATTTTTGAAATATGAAAGAGTATATTCGAGTGGGAACAGAATATTTTAAGGAAGTGTTATGTCCTCTTATGAGTGGCGACAATATCAAATCATTGATAAAATGGAATAAAGCCACCATTATTGATGATTTTGGGAAAGACAGTTTGAAAGTCATAAAAAAATATGAAACTTTCTGTACGTTTCCGTCACACATTAATTATCAAAGAGAGATTAATAATTTTTACAATAAGTATGAACCTCTTTCTTATTGTGTGAGTGAAAAAGGAGATTGGGAAAATATAAAACTCTTTCTGCAACATCTTTTTGGTAAGCAGTATGAACTAGGATTAGATTATTTAACAATTCTTTGGAAGCACCCCAGTCAAATCTTACCCATATTGTGCTTGGTAAGTGTGGAGAGAAACACAGGTAAAAGCACCTTTCTAAAACTCTTAAAACTGATTTTTGAAGGTAATATGACAATCAATAAGAATGAAGACTTTAGAAGTCGTTTTAATTCCGATTGGGCAGGAAAATTAATTGTGGCTGTTGACGAAGTATTACTCGACAAAAAAGAAGACAGCGAACGTATAAAGAACCTTTCAACCTCTAATCATTACAAACTAGAGGGCAAAGGAGTTGACAAAGTTGAAATCGAGTTTTTCGGGAAATTTATTCTATGTTCAAATAATGAAGAAAACTTTATTAAAATTGACGATTTAGAAATTCGATACTGGGTAATTAAAGTCAATCCTTTTGCAAAAGAAAATCCAGACTTATTAGAGCAAATGAGAAAAGAAATTGCTTCATTCGCATATCATTTAACTCATAGGAAAATTGAAACCCAAAGAACAACCCGAATGTGGTTTACTAAAGAGCAGATTTATACCAAAGCATTAGATGTTTTAGTTCGTGGAAACAGAACTTCTATTGAAAAGGAAATTGAAGAGTTTTTAATTGACCAGTTCTGCACTCTTGAATTGGATGAATTATATTATACCACTAAAGATTTGCACGAACAATTAAACTTAGCCAATATAAGAGTAGGGAAAAATTATGTATCTAAAATAATTACAGAGAATTTTAAACTTGAACCAAAAAATAGTAGCTACAATTTTTACAGTTTGGATTTATCTACAATGAATAGCGGGAAATGGAGTGTTTATACTGAAAGTCGAAAAGGGCGATTCTATACTTTCAAGAGAGACGAATTTATCAAATAATGTTGATTTGTTGACAAACAAGAAAAAAGCCAATACAAACAATACTTTGCAAGTCAACCGTGCATCAACAAACTGTCAACAAAATATATTTCGAGGTATTCAGTAATTTTTTTGTTGACAGCGTGTTGACAATTTGTTGAAGTCATAAACCTAATAAATAAAAGACTTTACGGCATAATTTCAACAAGTCAACAAAAACAATACTTTCTCACACTTAATTTTTAATGCGTGGTAACAGGGTTACAACTATAACATTGTTTTAGTATAAAAACCATTGCAATGACATTGCAATACCTCGTAATTTCTTTAAAACAGACAGTAATAGTATTAATCAATCATTGCAATGGTATTGCAATGATTGATTAATTCAGTAATTCTCAAAACTATTTTTTGTTTTTAATTATCGTTTAAGCTAAAACTTCATTCTCTGTATTCTAACCGCATTAAGTATAGCTAATAAAGCTACACCAACATCGGCAAAAACAGCTTCCCACATTGTGGCCAAACCACCTGCACCTAAAATTAGGACAATTGCTTTTACAGTAAATGCTAGAATGATATTTTGCCAAACAATTTTCTTTGTTTGTTTACCAATGTTTATCGCCATAGGGATTTTTGAAGGCATATCGTCTTGAATTACTACATCGGCAGTTTCTATGGTGGCATCGCTTCCTAAACCACCCATTGCTATTCCAACGTTACTTAAAGCAACTACAGGCGCATCGTTTACACCATCACCAACAAAAGCAACTGTTTCATTTTTTGCAATTATTTCTTTTACTTTATTTACTTTATCCTCGGGTAATAAATCACCATAAGCATTAGTAATTCCGAGTTTTTGTGCTACAAATTGAACTACATTGTCTTTATCTCCACTTAACATTGTGGTTTTTATACCTAATGCTTTTAGTTTGTCGATTGTGATTTGTGCGTCTTCTTTTATGCTATCAGCTATTGTAAGATAACCAACGAAATTTTTATCGTAAGCTACTGCAATTAATGTGTAAACAATACTTTTTGGATCAATATCATAAGCAATTGAGAATTTATCCATTAGTTTGAAATTACCAACTAACAATTCTTTTCCGTCAACTTCAGCTTTTAAACCATGTCCTGAAATTTCTTCTACATTTTTTAGTTCAATTGTACTGTCAATTTTTCCAACAAACTGATGAATAGCTGTTGCCACTGGATGTGTGCTTTGACTTTCTAAAGCATTTACCAATTGTAACAAATCCTCTTTGTTAAAATCAGTATTAAAAACAACTTCCTGCACTTTGAAAACGCCTTCGGTCATTGTTCCTGTTTTGTCCATTACCACGTTTTGAATAGTGGACATTACATCAAGAAAATTACTTCCTTTGAAAAGGATTCCGTTTTTAGAAGCTGCTCCAATTCCGCCAAAATAACCTAAAGGAATGCTTATAACTAATGCACAAGGACATGAAATAACTAAGAAAACTAAAGCACGATATAACCAATCTCTAAATTGGTAATTTTCTACAAATAAAATCGGTACAACACATATTGCAATGGCTAAAACAACTACAATTGGTGTATATATTTTGGCAAACTTTCTGATAAATAATTCTGTTGGTGCTTTTTTGGCTGTAGCATCTTGCACCATTTCGAGAATTTTTGACAGTTTACTATCTGTATAAGCGACAGTTACTTTTACTTGACAAACCGCATTAAGGTTTATCATTCCTGCCAACACAGTTTCGCCTTTTGCTTTAGTGTCGGGTTTGCTTTCGCCTGTGAGTGCCGAGGTATTGAACGAAGCCGTATCTGAAAGTAATTCTCCGTCTAAACCTAGTTTTTCGCCTGCTTTTAGTTGAATAATATCTCCAATTGTAGCAGTTGATGCTTTGATTGTTTTGGCAACATTGTTTTCGAGAATTGTTACTTCGTCTGGTCTTTGGTCGAGTAAGGATTTGATGTTAGCTTTTGCTCTTTGAACCGCCAATGTTTGGAATATTTCGCCAATGGCATAAAATAACATTACGGCAACACCTTCAGGAAATTCGCCTATAGCAAACGCTCCAATAGTTGCAATACTCATTAAAAGAAATTCTGAAAATATCTCGCCTTTGCGAATGCTTTCAAATGCTTCTTTGACTACTGGCAATCCTACTGGAATGTATGCTAAAATATACCATCCTATTCTAACATAACCTGTAAACCACAATTGTTTAAAATAATTATCAAAACCAATGGCAACCAATAATAAAATAAAACTTATGATTGCTGGCAAAAACATTTGAAACGTAGATTTTTCTTCGCTGGAATGCTCGTGGTCGTGTCCGTCATCAGCAGAATGATGTTCGGTTTTTTTATTTATTTTTTCTTCGAGAGTGCAACAAAGCTGATTGCCTTTAGCATCATACTTGTGTTTATGTTCCATTTCTATTTTTTTTAAATCCACAAAATTGAAAGTTCTGGATGGTATCAAATGGTGTAGTATGGTTTTCTGTAAAACATTTTATTGCTTCAAAATTTTCTATAAAAGTTTGTTTCATCGAATTTTCTGAATATTGTTTTATTTCCAATCCACTACATTTAAAAGGACCATTTTCTGAAAAAGTACCTAATAGAAAATTTCCATTTTGAGCTATAGCATTACTAACGATTGTAACATATTTCCTTATACTTTCTTCTTCTGTTAGAAAATGAAAAACAGCCCTGTCGTGCCAAAAATCAAACTTGACTTCGGGATTAAATTCTGTGATATCAGAAACAATCCAATGTATTAAATCGGCTTTATCTCCTAAACGTTTTTTGGCTCTTTCTAAAGCAAATTCAGAGATGTCCAATACCCAAATATTTTGATATCCTTTTTCTAATAAGGCATCCACAAAATTGCTATCGCCACCGCCAATATCAATGATATTGGCAGTTTTTGATAGGTTTACATTTTCTAAATACTCCATTGAAGTTTTTGGATATTTTTGTGTCCAACTTACTTCATTAGGATTTTTGGTTGCAAAAACATTTTCCCAATGTGATTTTTTGTTTTCCATTTGGATTACGCTTTACAACATCCATCTAAATTTTCATACGCTTTTGGATCGGCTTTTACTTCATCTGCATCGTATCCTAATTTAGAAATACCTTCTTTAATTGTCTGTAAGGTTGTTTTCTTTGCATTATAATACACTGTAAATGTCATTGCTTTATCGTCAAGCTCATACATTTTTAAACCTTTAATTTTGAGCATCTCAGTTTTGAATTTTAAACCACAAGTTTCACATTCTTTACAATGATCACAATGTAAAAAAGTTTTGATTATAGCTTTTTGATTGGCTTTTTGAGCAGAAGCAGTATTGCTTGTAAAAAATAATAGTGTTAAAAAAAAGATTGATTTTAAAATTGAATTTTTCATTTGAATTTATTTAATGATTAATAATTTATTTTTAATGTTCGTGTTCACCGCCACCTTTTGAAGTTGCTAGTAAGTAAAAAGCACCTTTTATAACAATTTTCGCATCGGCAGGAATTTCTTCGACTAATTTTATTTCGGTGTAACCTAAATCAGTAGTTCCAGGAACCACTTCGATTGCTTTGAAGTGCACTTCATTGTGTCCTTCTTCTTTGCCTTCAGCGTGTTCTGAATGTTCTTCTCCTTCTTTATGTTGATGCTCTTCTTCTTTTACTTTTGGAGCTTCTTGTTGGTGCTCTTCTTGAATGTAAATGTAATATTTATCGCCATTTCTAACAATTGCATCTTTTGGAAGTGCCTGAACGGTTTGATTGGTGATATTGATATTGGCAGCTACATACATTCCGGAAATTAAATCTTTGGCATCGCTTGGATTGATTTTGGCATGAACCGCAACTGTTTTGCTTTCGTTGGAAAATGATTTATTGATGCCAAATATTTTCCCTTTAATGGATTTATTGGACTGATTGGTTAATACAAAATC
>CAISYO010000274.1 GCA_903889745.1 uncultured Bacteroidota bacterium
AACTGTTAATAAGCAAGAATTGGGTAAACGAATATTAGCACGCATAAAAAAACAATATACAGACATCAAGTTATCTCTAAGTTTAAAAGAAAATGGAAATTTAGAAAATACAAACCATGTCCAAGCACTTTTTCAAGATGTAGAAAAAAAACTTAGTTTAATTGAAATTGAAGAAGAATTACTGCTTAAAGTAGCCCCTGATTTAATTGATAAAGAAAATATTTTAGAAAATTTAAAAGAAGATATAAGTAAATCAAAAAACGAATTACGATCGAAATTTAATGTTCAAAAACGAACTTTTGAATTAGATGAGGTTAATTCATTATATATTTCAGGAAAATATTTAGAGGCTTACAAAAAATTCTCTGATTTATATCTTTTATACAATGATATTGAATTTTTGCAAGGTATCGAAAAATCAAAGGGGAAAATTCAAGACATTTACAGTTCGAGGTTAAAAGAATATAGAAATAGAAAAAACTATCGAAATGCCTTGTTGGCAATCGATACATTAGAAAGATCTGGATCTGAAATTTCACTAATGTTTGAACAAGAGGGCATCGATATTAAGGCAGAATATTTTAATTCAATTGCCGTTACGATTGATAACCTATTGTCCTTTAGCTCAAAATCAAATAATTATACAAAAGCGACGATAAGCCAAATTAGTAGCTATATGGCAGCCATTAAGCCTTATGCAGAGGTTACTCCTAGAACCCACGCTAAATTTATTGATTTTTCTAATCGTGTTTTTCCCCTTATGCAAGAAAATGATATAAATGAAATAAATTCATATATATACAAAGATGATTTTTCTACTGCCTTACATAAAATGCAAGAGATTAAAGCGAAATATCCTCAGAATAAGAAAATTGAACAAATTGAAACTAAGCTTCAAGATAAAGCTTTTAATACTAAAAAGAAGGAATTTTTAGCTACAAAGCCACGGATTATTTCCATTGAACCAGGTTATAACTTGATAAGTCCTGAGGTGAATTTAGAATCTTTTAATATATCCAAAACTGAAAATTTCAATCCTATATTTCAATTAGGAATTTACCAACGTTATGGATTTAAAAGAAAAAATTCTACTAATAACTCTAATGATAAAATTAGATTTGGATACAATCAAATAGGATTAAAATTTGAATATTTAGATGTTAGCAAAACTTATTTTCTGACTGATTCATTGTCGAAAGATAAAAATGCTTTTCCAGCAAGGTCATATTCTAATGTATCTTTGAGCATATTATTAGGAAAAACACTAGGATTGGATGTTGGATATCTAACTTACAATACTTTAGATAAAATATCATCTGCTGGTAGCTTGTCAAAAACAGTGCAACCTAACGGATTTTATACTGGAGGGATAGTTTTTTATATCCCTATGGGCGGATTTAGTCTAGGTGTTGGTTCAAAAGTCATAAGTGACTTTAAATCTTATAATCATGCACAATTTTCGTTTAATTTTAAATTTAATTTTGGAGCCATTAAAAAATTTAATCAAGATGATAAACAAGAAATCAAAAATCAAATCAATAAATTTAGCTTCTAAGTGGATTAATTTTTATTTTGGAATTATTATGTCTGTAGGACTTTTCAGTTGTGCCAAAAAAGTAATTGCGCCTTCAGTCATTTATACTGACAATGTAGCTAACTATACTTCAGAGGTCACTATAGACACAAAAGTGAACACGGATAGTTATATTTTATTAACCAATGGCGATGGATTAACCACAGATGAAGCTATCACTCAATCAGAAAAAAATGCTTTTTCAGTCTTATTATTTAATGGAATTGCAAATTCTGATTTAAATATTCCTTTAGTTGAGAATGAACGTCAATCCATTTCCTCTCATCAAGAATTTTATGACAATTTTTTCAAAAAATTTGATTTTAGAAAATTCATTACCCAACATAGCATTATATCTCAGTCTCCATCACCTGGAGGCAGAATTCAAGTAAAAATGCGTATAACTATTAATTTAGGGAACTTGAAAATGTACCTTATTCAAAACTCAATCATCCGTAAATTTGGACTTTAAATTATAACATTATGAAATTTTATATATTTTCAATTTTATTTATATGTAGTCAAATGGCTTGGGGGCAGGTTAATACAATTCAACCTACAATTATTGTAATTCCACATACATTTACTGGTCAAGATATTCGTCAAACAATAGAAGGCGAAAATGGCTTTAATATTCGAACTGCACTCTCCCGTATTAAAGAGTCATTTGACGTTAGGGGTTTTACAACATATGATTTTATTTCAACCGTAAAACGGATGGAAACAGATAATTTGTTTAATGCACAAGCCCAAAAAAGTTTTAAAGAAGATATTGCAAAAAACTCTGGTGCTGACATATATATTGATGTAGAACTAGTTGTAGATCGTTCAGAGCCAAATGGAACTGAGTTGAAATTAATCCTTGAGGCTTTTGAGACCGCAACTGGTAGATCTTTAGTAAATAAAATTGCCGCAAGTGGCCGTTTTCATACAAATGACATCAATAAATTAGTTTTAATAGCTATTGATAAAATTAAGGATGAATTCATGAATACATTGCAAATGAAATTTACTGACATCATCAATAATGGTCGTTCTATTAAAATCGAATTTGTTTTAGCTCAAGGCTCCAAAGTAAATTTTGATATGGAGGTTGGAAAAGATGGTGATTTATTAAATGAAGTTATTATGGATTTCATGGCAGCAAATGCATTTAAAAATCAATACAGAAAATCTGTTTCTACATCAAAAATTATTGTTTATGAAGATGTACGAATTCCTATTAAAAAGGACAATGGCCAAAATTATGCTATTGAAGAATTTGGTCGAACCTTAAGAAAATTTTTAACTACTCTTCATTTAAACCCATTACTTGAGTATCCTCGTGGTCAAATTAATGTCACGTTAAAATAAACATATTTTGTATGAAAAAAAGAGCATGTTTTTTTATTGGATTATTTCTATTTAGCCATTTGCTTATCGCTCAAGTTAAATTAATCACGAAATATGATCTATTTTGTTTGGTCCCGAAATCATCAAATGATCTTTCACAATCTAATTTGAAATTATTAGAGTCTAAAATCATACATGGTTTTAAATCAATTGGCTATACAGGATCAGGGTCTAAAAGCACCTTTGTTGTTTATCCTGAGATTGTAATTTCCGAAATGGGTGTTTCTGAGAATGGTGTGAAAAACATTGGATTATATCAGGTAAACATAACTTTTATTTCAAAGGATATTATTCAAAATAGGATTTTCAATTCGGTAGAATTTACTACTCCAAGTGCGGGAAACACTAAGGAAATTGCTGTCAGAAAAGCATTTTCTACAATTGATTCAAATAAAGATTTCGAGAATTTTTTAAAAGATTCTTTTTTTTCAATCGACCAATACTATTCCACAAATTGCCAATCATTTGAAAATTTGTCTGCCGCTTTAGAAATGGAAGGTAAATACGAAGATGCTATAGCTGTTTTACGTAGCATTCCTAATTCTGCTTCTTGTTATAAATCTAATATTGCAAACATAGGACGTATAGTAAAATCATTCAATAATCTTAAATGCAAAGAATTAATGCTATCAGCTAATGCTGATTTTGCCATTGGCGAATTAAAGAATAGTTTAATTCAACTTAAAAGCATTCAAGTAAATTCTGAATGTTATAAAGATGCACTTTTGTTGATAGAAAAAATAGCAACAAAAGTCTCAGACAACGAAATTAAAGAAGCAGACAAAGAAGCAAAAATTAGAAAGGAAGGCATAGACCTTCATAAATATGAAATTGAAAGTATTAAAGAAATTACAAAATCCTATTTGGAACGTTTTAACTTTAATTACAATTATGATTTTTTGACTATAAAGTGATGAATTTCACTTCTACTCTTCGATTAGCTGCACGACCAACCTCAGTTTTGTTATCTCCTATTGGTGCAGATTTGCCATAACCCTTTGAATTTATCTTGGAGGAATCACAGCCTAATTTGATTAAATATTTCACAACTGATTCTGCCCTTTGATTAGAGAGGATTAAATTGGATGCCACACCCCCCACATCATCAGTATGTCCAGAAATTTCGATTTTACGGTCTGTAGTCTTTAATATTTTAGCTACTCGCTCCAATTCAGGAATAGAATAAGGCAAAAGTTCACTTTTATTTGTTTCAAAAAATATATTATTGGCAATTACGGAAACGCCATTTATCTTCATTTCTTCAAGAGTAACCATCTTTATATTATTTTCAATATTGATAGCTTTGTTATATTTCCGTAAATCTAAATTATTGGCAATGGGGAAATAGCCCATTTTATCTACATAATATCCATATAATTTACCCATCGGTAAAATAATAAAGTATTCCCCAGTTTCGGGATCTACATTTGAAACTCCTATAGTCTTATTTAACTCTAAATCTTCCCATTTAATTTGGGCATCAACAATCTTATTTTGATTATCCAAAACCTTGCCTTTAATCGTTGCGACAAAATCGGGACGCATGGAAGGGGGAAGTTTTAGTGAAAAAATATCTTTATTAACTCCAGCAGAAGTTAAATTAAAAATATCATTACTGGCCGTTTCAAATTTGCTACCCAAATCATCAGATCCGTTTGCATGGTAAAATTTACCTTTTGATAAGGATGAAATTTTCTTTAAGTCATTGTAGGCTAGACTATATTCTGAAACATCAAAGGCAATCGCTTGAGTTTTAAATAGCATCTTACGACTTTTAATCTTTTTAACCACTAAATCAAGAGTAGTACAGCCATTTGCATTGCCATCCGTCATCAATGTTATTACCTTATTACTACTTTTTTTACTCGCATATTTTTGCATAAAATCACTAGCTACATAATAAGCCTCATACATGGGAGTACCGCCAATTACGCTTAAGTTTTCAACGAATTGATCTAGATTAGACAAATCCCTAGTGAATGGAAATAGATTCACAATTGGATTTCGACAATCATTTCCAAAAGTCAAAATAGCTACTTCTGCATTTTTGTTTATGGCTGATTTACATGCATCAAGAGTAGCTCTTTTCAGTGCCTCTATTTTTGCACCATTCATGCTTCCTGAAATATCGAGTAAAAACAAAATACTACTTTCAACATTTGATTTCTTTTCATATGCAAAATATGCCATTTCACCCGAAGTAGAAATTTTATATCCTGTCTCTGACTCTGGGGTATTTATCTCTTTGCCTAAATTTTCAGGTTTAGACCAACAAGTCCAGCAAGTATCACTTAAGCGAGTGGACTTAAAAACATCCATTGACCCTAATCCACCATGACCGGAACTAGAAAAATATAGCGTTTTCATATCAGGGTGCAAAAAAGGAGAACGATCGTTATAATCCGTATTGATGACTGGCCCAAGATTAATTGCTTCACCCCATCGACCATTTTCATCTTTCAATGAAACGTATATATCAGCGGACTCTCCTGTCTCACCATGATAAGATAAACCACGCTGAGTCCCTATACTCATTTCACTTTGAACAAAATTATAATTTGTAGATCGCGTTGAAGCAAATAACAATGCATTATTATCGCTTGTAAAATTAGCATCTGCCTGCCAGTCCCCCGAGTTAATTTCATTCAATTCTTCGGGGACTTCCCATCCTCTTGTTCCTTTCTTTGAAGTATTTAATTTTCCATTCACGAATAGAACTAATTTTGTCGCATCTGAGCTGATATGCTGAACACCTTCATTAGAATTAGGATTTGATAAATCCTTCATTATCTGTGGATTACTCCATTGGTTGGCCACAAATCTTGAAACAAATATATCTTCATCATTACTATCTGATGGTAAACTATTACTTCTATTCCTTCCAATAAAATATAAAGTTTTATCATCAGCTGATAAGGTAGGTGCATATTCAGCACCATTAGGTGAATTTACAGGTGCCCCAAAATTTTTTGGCAAAATCAATGGATCTTGTGGTTTAGCCAAAAGTGCTTTAAGGTCAATAAGTTTCGTAATTGTAGGTGAAAGTGAATCTAAAAAGTCCCCCTCAGAGAGAATTAGCTGAGTATACTTATCAATTTTAGCAATGGCACTAGTCCATTTTTTTTGATTCAAGTCATCTTGAATTATTTTTTGAACAGCTACAAAAGAGCGCTCCTTCCCTTTCGCAGCTCGAAGATACGTTTCATATTGATTTAACATTGGAAGCTGGAATGCCACATTCAAATTTAATGCATCCCCCATCCGAGCAACTTCAAAATCTCTTTCTTTAGGAGGAACATATGAGTCTACTTGCTTAAGATTTTTTTCTGGCAGCTTCGTTTCATCATCATCAGAATCGTTTTGTGCCGATTCATTTTTCTCATTTTTTCCTTCAAAATACTTATTCAATGTAATCAATTCCCCATCAAGAGTCATCCAATAGTAATTGGCTGCTAGTAATCGATTTTGTATCTCTCCACTTGTATTTTCTATACAATCATCCAAAAATTGTATATCACCTGCTTGAAACGCATGTTTAATTAATGTATCTGCCACAGCAAAAGTCATCGTATTTGCTGAATTTGAACTCAAAAATTCAATTGCATCTGGCTTGGAAAATGTTTTTATCAGCTTATCATATTTTAGCTTACTAATCGCTTCATTTGCCAATAATATGAAGAGCGAATTTGGATATTCTAATTTAAAGGATTCATAAGATTCAATAGAATTTTCCTTCTTCGCAATTTCCCAAGCTAACGCATATAATTTATTTTTTGCTTCATTTAACCTTTTAGAATTTGGATAACTTTTAATATAATTTTTTAGTCCCAAAATGTCATTTGAATTATTTTCAAAAGCTAAACTATCTCTCAGATCTGTAACTTTAATTACAAATTTCGAATTGGAATAATTATTTAAAAAGTCTTGAAACCCTACAACCGTATTTAATGTCATTGCTTGGTCATAGGCCCAGCGATCCCTAATGTCTATGGCCAAAAAACGTAATTCAGAGTTTGGATACTTTGATAAAAAGCCTTGTATCAGAGAAATATCCTTAGTGCTTTTTACCAGATCAAAAGCAATAATATCCCTTCGCTTTATTGATTCTTGAACCTGAATTGCCTTTGGATACGTATCAATAAATTCTTGAAAAGAACTTACTGTATTTTTACTCAATGCCATTTCATATGCAAGCTTATTTCTGAGCCTAACCACATCATTCTTATAAGCTTGAGGTAAAGCTTTATAATAATTTAAATAATCATTTAATGCTTCAACATTAGGGTCAATAATTACTTGATTATATGATTTATAGTAAATAGAATCTTGTAAAACATTAAAAAAATCTAAGTTGATT
>CAISYO010000275.1 GCA_903889745.1 uncultured Bacteroidota bacterium
ATATCAATCATAACAAGCTTTGCGGGACTTTGGCTAACTTCCTATTTATCAGACAGAAACCAATTAATTTTTGGTTTTATTTTGATTTTTACCTTCGGAATTTTACATGGAGCTAATGATTTGGTCCTAATTAATCAAATTGAAAATCGTAAAAAGATAACATTTTTCAAAATTATTGCATCTTACATAGTAATTGTTGTAGTTTCTGCTGTATTATTTACATTATTACCAGTTTTAGCTTTACTACTATTTGTTTTGGTTAGTGGTTATCATTTTGGTGAGCAGCATTGGGAATCGTTAATTCAAAATACTAGTAACTATAAAAAACCATTTGAATTACTATATGGTCTATTTATATTATCCATTTTATTATATCTAAATGCGGATGAAGTAACAAAAATAATTTTTGAGATTACAGGAATTCAATTAACGGCGTTTGCCTATGAAACTTTTTTAATTACAACAGGAGTGCTTTTAGTTATACTTTCTTATTTAATGACTAAAAAACATCTTGATTTTAAAAAACATATAATAGAACAATTATTCTATCTTGTTTTACTTTGTGTTATATTTAAAAGTTCTAGTTTGATTTGGGGATTCACTATTTACTTTATTTTTTGGCACAGTATACCGTCGCTAAACGATCAAATTATATTTCTATATGGTAAATATAGTTTTCATAATTTTAAGCTATACGTTAAATCCGCATTCTTATATTGGATACTATCGCTAATTGGAATTACAATACTTTATTTTGTAGCAAAAGATTTGGTAGTTTTTGATGCTCTATTCTTTTCTTTATTGGCCTCAATAACTTTTCCGCACGCCATTGTAATCTTAAAAATGTTTAAAAAGTAATTATAACTTATAATGATTCATCAACATTTTTTCATAGATAATATCTGGTAAAATGCGTTTTAAAACAATGGAAAATTTCTGCACAAATGCGCCTACCTTATAATGTACTTTAGGACTTTTGGTTTGTATAATCGCATGAATTGCTGCTGCCATTTCGTTTGGATTACTACCACTATCAACGTGCGAATCCATTTCCTTTAAGGTATTCCCATAAGGTACTTCATATGCAGAACCTTTAATAACGGGTGCATGATAACGTCCTGCTGCAATGTTTGTAGCAAAATCGCCTGGTGCAACATTTGTAATTTGGATACCGAAAGATTTTACTTCCATTCGTAAAGCTTCTGTAATTAGTTCCAAAGCCCCTTTTGATGCGGAATAAATTCCCCTGTAAGGTAAACCCATATATCCGGCAATAGAAGTAATATTAATAATTAAACCCGATTTTTGATTTCTCATTTGTGGTAAAACAGCTTTCATTACTTCGATAGGTCCAAATAGATTGGTTTCAAAATTATTTCGAATTTCCTCTATCGGAATTTCTTCAATTGGTCCAGTAATGCCTACACCTGCATTGTTAATCACAACATCTAATTGGCCTTCTTTTTGCACGATTTCAGTCACGCAAGCTAAAATACTTTCTTTATTACGAACATCTAATGCAATCAATGGAAATATTGAATGAGTAACTTTTTCGGGATTTCTACTCGTTCCATATACTATGAATCCTTTATTATATAGATACTCGCCAATAGATTTACCAATTCCAGAAGAACCACCCGTAATTAATACTACTTTTTTCATGTTGAATGATTATGATACGAAGATAAGAAACTTTTAGGCATAAAAAAATCTCCATAAGGAGATGCGTTAAAAAATGGCAAGCGACCTACATCGCACCGCTACAACCACATACCTTTGCTGTGTTCCCACCCTGGAGGAGTCTGCAGGAGCTGGTCGTGTAGGACTTGCCGTTGCAAATATACAATCTTTTTATATTTTTACAAGGGTAATTGTAGGTATAAAAAATCATTGTATATTTACCTTATAAAATATTTTAAACATGTTTAAACTTAAGCTATTCGCTTTCATTGCATTAGGTGTTATTTCAAATTCTTGTAAAGAGGATGAAAATGCATTAAAAAATTTATTTTCAATTGAAAACGCTTCTATCAAACCCATATTAAAGTTAGAGGAAAGTATAGATTTGGTGCTTCAAAATAAAGAAAACAAAAAAATTGATTCGGTAGTATATTACATCAACGAAAAAAGAGTTGGATCTGTAAAAGGAAATGAAAAATTGACATTTGCATTGAAAAATCAAAAATTAGGCAATCAATCTATTAAAGCACTCGTTTATTTTGAAAGTAAAAACATAGATATTAGTACTAGTTTTTCTATTTATGCTAGCCAAGAACCTAAAATATTAAATTATTCTATCGTTACTACTTATCCGCATGACATTAATGCTTATACACAAGGTTTTGAGTTTTATAATGGTACTTTATTAGAAGGAACGGGACAATATAAAGAATCAACCCTGAGAAAGACCGATTACAAGACCGGCAAAGTAACTGAGCAAATTAAATTAGAGGATAACTATTTTGGCGAAGGTATTACGGTTTTAAAGGACAAAATCTATCAATTGACTTGGAAAGAAAAAACGGGTTTTGTATATGATGTAAAAACATTTAAACTAGAAAAAACTTTTTCGTTTGAAACTGAAGGTTGGGGAATTACCAATGACGGTGAAAAATTATACATGAGTGACGGTTCAGAAAAAATTTACACTTTAGATCCTGTTACTTTAAAAGTGGTTGATAACATAAGCGTGTATACTGCAGGTTCAAAGATTGAATCGATTAATGAAATGGAATGGATTAATGGGAAAATTTGGGCAAATGTGTATCAAAAAGATGTCATTGCTGTCATCAATCCAAAAACAGGTGCAGTTGAAAATGTGATTAATTGCGCCTCCTTAAAAACTAAAGTAACACAACATTCAGAACTTGATGCTTTTAATGGAATTGCCTTCAACCCATCTACTAAAACGTATTTTGTTACAGGTAAAAATTGGGATAAAACCTTTGAGATTAAAATTGACTGATCAGGCAACTAATTGTTGTACAATTTTGCTAACCGGTAAAATTTCTTTGGTGTTTTCAATGGTTGGACCCGCTACCCAAACGGTTTTGTAGGTTACTTGAGTTGCCGCTTTTTCAGTAGCTTTCATACCAATGTAAAAACGAATCATTTTCACCCATTTTTTTAGGGTCTTATTCTTATTCAATACCGTTTCTAACCAAGTTTGCTTTGTTCCTACTTTTTGAACATAAGGCGTATTGATTACTGTACATGGTGTTCCTGAGATACGTTCGGTCATTACAATGTCTTTTGCTCCATATTCAACACAAGCTTGTTTATACTCTTGTGAAACACCAGATTCAATAGACGCAATAAAAGGACTTCCGATAGAAACTCCAACAGCTCCATAACTGATCATTTTATCTAAATCGGACTTACACCCCACTCCTCCAGCTGAAATTACAGGTAGCGAAGTGTTTTCACTCAGTTCCTTAATTAAAGTTTCTGGGTCTAAATTTCCTCGATGCCCACCCGCTAAATTATTGACCGCAATTAAAGCATCAGCACCTAAACTTTCAACTTTTTGAGCAAAGGCTAAATCGGTAACATCGCAAAAAACTTTGATACCTACTTTATGAGCCTCGTTAATGGTTTCTTCAGGCGAACCTAAAGAAGTAATGATAAAATCAACCCCTTCTTCGCATAACACTCGAAGTTGTTCTTTATACTTTACATTGGATTTATTTACAATTAAATTGTAACCAAAACTACCACCTGGCACTTTGGATGCTTTCAATTCATGAATAGAAGATTTTAGTTCGTCTAAAGCTCTATAATTTAAAGCCGGAATACATCCTGCAACACCACTTTTCATACCTTCAATAACCATTTTTGTATTGGAAACTAAAAACATAGGAGCCATAATTATGGGATGTGTTATATTGAGCAGTGCAGTGAGTGAATGTTTTTCCATCTTCATGAATTTTATTCAAATATACTAAAAAAATAGTATGCTTGCATATAATTAACAATTATCAACGCTATCATTTTATTCAAAAACAGAT
>CAISYO010000276.1 GCA_903889745.1 uncultured Bacteroidota bacterium
CCCAATTATGGGGAGTTTTTAGCATCTTTTTTTTGAAGCCTAAATAGGCCTATTAAGCAGGTAAATTAGTGCTGATTTTCAAACTGGTTCTCGTACTATTCCATCTTATGTATCATTTACAGAAGAAGAAAAACTTGTAGGAGATGCTGCAAAAAATCAAGCCGCTATGAATCCAAAAAATACTATTTATGATGTTAAAAGATTGATTGGTAGAAAATTTGATGATAGTATTGTTCAGGCTGATAATAAACTTTGGTCATTTGAAGTAACTGGTGATAAAAATAATAAACCAGTTGTTAACGTGCTTTATAAAAATGTTAAAGAAAAATTTCATCCAGAAGAAATTTCTGCAATGATTTTGCAACGTCTAAAAGAAACTGCAGAAACATATCTTGGTCATCCTGTTAAAAAAGCAGTAATTACTGTACCTGCATATTTTAATGATGCTCAAAGACAAGCAACAAAAGACGCTGGTTCTATTGCCGGTCTCGAAGTTCTTCGTATTATTAATGAACCAACTGCAGCAGCCATTGCATACGGTCTTGATAAAACAGATTCTAAAAAAGAAAAGAATATCCTCATTAAAGATGCTGGTGGTGGCACAGACGACGTATCCATCCTTACTGTAGATGGTGGCATTTTTGAAGTAAAATCTACAGGAGGAGATACTCATCTTGGAGGTTCTGACATTGATAATACAATTGTCGATTACCTTTGCGATGATATTAAAAAGAGATATAAAAAAGATGTCAGGGAAAATGCCAGAGCACTAAAGAGACTAAATATTGCGGCAGAAAAGGCGAAGAAAACATTGTCATCATCAACTACTACATCTGTTGATGTCGAATCACTATTTGATGGCGTTGACTATAGTGCGACCCTAACAAAAGCAAAATTTGAACAACTTGTAAGTCCAATTTTCGAGAAAATGTTAGAGCCTCTTCCTCGTCTTCTACAGGATGCTAAAATGTCTAAATCCGATATTGATGAAATTGTTCTTGTTGGTGGTACTACAAGAATTCCTAAACTTCAAGAAATGATTTCTTCTTATTTCAATGGAAAAACACTAAATAAATCACTTAATCCAGATGAAGCCGTTGCATATGGCGCTGCAGTTCAAGCCGCTATTCTTACTGGACAAGGAAATGACAAGACAAATGAACTTCTATTGCTTGATGTCGCACCTCTTTCACTTGGTATTGAAACTGCTGGTGGTGTAATGACTAAAATTATTGAAAGAAATACCACAATTCCTACAAAAAAATCACAGACTTTTTCAACATATTCAGATAATCAACCAGGTGTTGATATTAAAATTTATGAAGGAGAAAGAGGATTTACAAAAGATAATAATATGCTTGGAAATTTTCATCTTGATGGTATTCCCCCTGCTCCGAGAGGAGTACCGCAGATTGAAGTATCATTTGATATTGATGCAAATGGTATCATGAATATTTCTGCAGCGGATAAAAGTACAGGCAAATCAAATAAAATTACTATTACAAATGATAAGGGTCGTCTTTCAAAAGAACAGATTGAAGAGATGCTTAAAAAAGCTGAAGAATTTAAAGATGAAGATAATAAGAAACGTGAAAACATCGAGGCTAAAAACGGAATTGAAAATTATCTTTATAATCTTAAAAATACTTTCACTAAAAAAGAAGATTCGCCAAAAATCTTTGACGAAATTAAAGAAGAAGTTGATCCTCTTATCGAAGAGGGTCTTAAATGGCTTGAAGATAACTCTAAAGAATCAACTGAAACTTATAAGAATAAACAAAAAGAACTTGAAGAAAAAATCAATCCTCTAATGCAAAAACTATATCAACAAGGTACTCCTGAAGGGATGCCAGCAGGAGGTCCTCCATTTGGAGGCGGTCCAC
>CAISYO010000277.1 GCA_903889745.1 uncultured Bacteroidota bacterium
AAGCATAAATAAATATAGCAATCCAGATAACTACGATTGAAATTTGTGAAAAGTGAATGCTATAATCTTTCACAGCTTTTGCGCCTCCAATAGTAGCTTCAATTGTTTTTATGGCGCTTAATCTTGAAAACGGTTCTTTGATTAAATTACTCATGGATTCAATAGGAAAGAACTGAATAATGGTATCCCCCAAATTTTTAGTTTTATCATCGCCACCTAAAATTAAAAACTTCACTATCCAATAAAAAATATTTTCAGCGATGAACCAAATAAATATAAAGCCTAAAGCAAACGCACTTCTTTTTACTAATATTCCAATAAATAAACAGAATGAAAAGAAAGCAACAAGTTTAATGAAAAAGGCCAACAAGTATTCTAGGTCTGAAAAAACAATACCAATTTCATTGTAGGAAGAAAATGAATACCCTAAAATTAGTGACATTATAAAAATAAATAATGTTGAAGCAAGTGCAAAAGTAACTACGACTATAAATTTTGAAATAATGAATTCTTTTTTACTTAAGCCATCAATTAAATTTTGTTTTAAAGTGCCATAAGTGTATTCATTAGCCATCATAGATACGATAACAATTGCTAAGAAAATTTTGAATAATGCAGCTATGTAAGTATTGAAATGCCAAATATATGGGAAATTAAAAATTCCTTGATCGGCAATTCTAATTTCAAATGAACCAATACTAAATTTTATAGAGGCAATAAGTGCAATAAAACTTAACAAAACAAAATAGGCAATTAATAAAACTTTACTGGCTTTATTTTTCCATATTTTCTGAAATTCTATCGAAAGTAATCTTTTCATTTTGGGATTAGTTTTTAGTTAATTCTAAAAATTGTTCTTCTAAACTATTTTTTCTTTTTACAAGATGTTCTAGCACAATTTTATTTTCAAATAAGTAGGAGTTTAGTTCTTGAGCAGCTATATCTTGTTTTAGAAAAACCAAAACTTTTTCTTCTTCATCTACTATTTTCTCAACGGATGAATGATTTTGAAGGACTAATTTTAACTGTTGGTTATTGTTTGATTTTAATTCAAAGAAACTATTGTTTTCAATCATGTTATGTACTGAACCTTGATATAGCATAACGCCTTTTTGTAAAACTACTACATGGCTACATACTTTTTCTACTTCGTCTAATAAATGTGAAGCCAATAAAATAGTAGTTCCTTGTGAAGCGATAATTCTAATGATATCTCTAATTTGACGAATCCCTTGTGGATCTAAACCATTTGTGGGTTCGTCTAGAATTAAAATTTCAGGATCATTCAATAGGGCAGAAGCAATAGCTAATCGTTGTTTCATACCTAAGGAAAAGGTTCTAAATTTATCGTTTTTGCGTTCCAAAAGCCCAACTAATTCTAATTTTTCTTCTACTTTTGAAAAAGGAGTTTCTTTGATTTTGCAAACCAATTCTAAATTCTCTTTAGCAGTCATGTAGGGATAGAAGTTTGGACGCTCAATAATAGCTCCGACTTTTTTTAAGGCATGATGGGTGTCTAATTTTCCTTCAAACCATTCAAATTCGCCCGAAGTTTTATTGACAACATTGAGTACAATACCTAAAGTAGTTGATTTTCCAGACCCATTTGGGCCAAGTATGCCATAAACATTTCCCTTTTTGATTTCAAAAGAAACATTTTTAACAGCATGTAATTTTCTATTGAAAATTTTATTTAAGTTGGTAATTTTTAATATGGTTTCCAAGATTTGTTCATTTTGATTTTAAATAAGACGAATAAGGAAACATTTTGTTACGATAATTAACTTTAATCTTTATTATTTTTTTTCTAAAAGGGAATTGATTGAATTCTTGAACTAAAATAATTCGCATCTCCATTACTTCCTCCTAAATTATTCCCAGATAATAATCGATAAAATGAACAATTACCCCATGAAGCTGGAACATCATTTAAAATCATATCTTCTCCGGTGTCATTAGAAATGTAGGGTGCTATTCTTGTTTGCCAAGCGCTAATTCTATTCATGCTATGAGTGGTATAAAAAAGATCATTTTGGCTGTCAATAAGTTCTCTTATGTATGATTTATATTTTGCTTGAAATTCTGGAATTGCAAGTATTTTTGTAATTAATGGCCTTTCACTTGTATTTGTGCCCCAATTTAATGGATTTTGTATTCCACTATTTGGCATTAGATATGAAGTTCCAAGTGTGTTGTCATAATCATACGGAATAAAGTAAGCTTTGCCATTAGGTGCAAAATAAAAATAAAAATTATTTGCATTAACCCAATAATCGTCCCACATTCCTACAAGAACGTTAACAGCATAAGTCTTTAAAAAAAGATCAATATCCATTTTTTGTGTAATCCAATTTTTAAACTCAGTACCAGTTTTTGTGTTTAAATCGTATATGAATGAGGTAAGTTCAGCAGAACCAGCACTTAATTCGGCTTCGCGAGTTTTTAAATCATAGGCATAGTAAACAGATGTGGCAGGATTTAAAGTTACATTTTCTATACCAATACTTTGGGTTGAAACAAAATTTGCATTATTACCACCTTGATCATATCCACATTTCCATAAAAAGCCAACAGCGGTGCTCCATTCATTACTTCGGTCTACGATATAATCTTCATCTACACTTTCAATCATCGCATAAACTCCATAATTAGCTGGTAAATCATCTCCATCTACTTTAATATTTATACGGCAATAAGAAGCTCTTGGTGCAGTCCAAACATTATATTTTCTAAATAAATTGTAGCAATAAATTTCTCTGGCATAAGCTGCATCATCTTTAAACCATTTTAAAATCATTTTATTTAACCCTTTGAATTTTTGATTTGGTTTATATTTTGAAAAGTCTAATCCAAAATGGCAATGATGCCAATCTGGATTATTTGGATTATGTAATTCACCATTGTTACCTTCGGGTCTTCTTCTACTAGTATTACCGCGTAATTTAAGTCCTATACTATCTAATACTACTGTTTCACTATTGATTTGGTATGAAAATTTACTAACTACTTTTTTTTCATTTTTTGGATTCAAATCATAATTTTGAAGTAATTTATTCCAATCTGAAAGTTTAAATTCTAAGGTAATTTGAGGAAATTTCTCTAAGTCATATACTTCATCTGCCCCTTGAAAAGTGTTGTCATTAGTTGATGAATGATCATCAAAATCATCATTACATGATATTAGGGTAATAATTGTGAATAAATATAACAATGAAGTTTTCATCTTTTTAAAGTATTTTTTTTTGCAATTTACTCAAAAATAAATAAATATGATTATTTACTACTTTATTGAAATAAAATTATTGATTTTAACCTTTTTAGCTTTTAAATCGTGCATTAAATTATATAAACCAAAGAATGTTCTATTGATGTAAATAAAGTGTTTTGAACCACGATTCCCATTCATGTTTTTTAACTCGGTGCTTTTAGAGTAGCGTTCTCCTAGATTAGCAATTTGACTAAAAAATTCTTCGTCTGAAAAATCAAATTCTTCAACATGAAATGGTCTTGCAAATAGACTTAATAATTCGTGAAACATTTCGGTGAAAAATTCTGTCTCTTCATTTGAATCGTCTTTTCTTAAAATTTCTAATTCAAATAATTTGGATTGAAAAAATTCAGGATTGGCAAGATTTTCTTTCTTTGCTAATTCAAAATAAGGCACATAAAAATCATTCGGAACTTCTTTTATACATCCAAAATCTAATGCTACTAGCTGAATATCTTTAGTAATTAAAAAGTTACCTGGATGCGGATCGGCATGGACTTTTCGTAAATTATGCATTTGAAACATATAAAAATCCCAAAGCGTTTGTCCTAATAAATTAGACTTTTCTACATCAGTATTATAAGCGGTAAATTCAGATAAATGTTCGCCAGTCATCCAATCCATCGTTATGATTTTTTCTGATGACCATTGCGGATAATATTTTGGAAATATCAAATTTGTAATGTTTGCACAAGCATTTGCCATTTCAATACTTTGCTTTACCTCGTTGATATAATTGGTTTCTTCAATCAATTTATCTTCAACTTCTTTGAAATATTTATCCGAATCTTTTCCTTTGATATTGAACATTTTTATGGCAATTGGCTTCACCATGGCCAAATCTGAACTAATACTATCTGATACACCGGGATATTGAATTTTAACCGCAAGATTTTTCCCATCTTTGGTTGCTTTATGTACTTGACCTATGCTTGCTGCATTTACAGAAGTTGAATTGAACGTATCAAAAATTTCTATTGGCAATTTCCCAAAATATTTTTTGAACGTTTTATTTACGAGCGGAGGTGATAACGGAGGAACCGAAAATTGTGCCAGTGAAAATTTTTCAACATAAGCACGAGGCAAAATACTTTTGTCCATACTTAGCATTTGGGCCACTTTCAAAGCGCTGCCTTTCATCTGTTTTAGTCCATCGTAAATATCAGCGGCATTATTGATGTTAAGGTTTTCTTTGGCTTCAGTTTCTGTTTTTGTAATCTTATCTCCGTAATATTTAAGGTAGTTTACACCAACTTTTGCTCCGGTTTGTATCAGTTTGGAGGCTCTCTGAATTTTTGACGTTGGAATACTATCTATAGTTTGCATACATTACATTTTGAATGCAGCTTTTTCTTGCCACATAAATTTTCCGAAATCAATTAAACTTTTTAGTGGAGCTGTATCCATTAAATCGAAACTAGTATTGACTGATTTTTCAATAAAAATATCTGTTTTTTCGAAGGATAATGAAGTGTCTTCGATCCAAAATTTTAAGGTAAATAAAAATTGGAACCATGCCATTTCACTCATTGTTTTTTCTTGGAATTCGATTAATTTTTCTTGTTTTAAATCGATTTTTTCAATGTCTAAAGTATCAAAGAATTGTTTGAAGTGTTTTCTTAATTCAGATAATTTAGAAACGCTTTTCAATTTGTCTTTATTTTCTTTTAAAAGTGCTATGGTGAAACTTCGGTTAGCGGTTAACATTTCGAAATACGTAAAATAAAAACTCAATAATTTAGTTCGTGCATCATACGATTCAAAATCCTCACTTTTTTCTAACAAACTCATTGTTTGCTGAAACAATGAAGTGAAGAACGTTTTTTCTATTTGTTCAAATGATGAAAAATTAGCATAAAAATTAGCTTCTTCAAAGTTGTATTGCTTCGCAAATTTGAATACCGAATGTGGCGATTTGTTGTTTTCTAAAAAATAATCAATGTAGAAACCTAAAATATCTTGATTGGTAATTTCTTTCTTCTTTGCCATGACTTTAATAATTTCATCAAAGGTATAAAATGTTTAACTAAATTAATTAAAGATTAAACAAAATATTTTGTTAAAGTTTATAGGTAAAAAAACCTCAAGTTCAGGGCTGAATTTGAGGTTTTAATATAAATGACTAGTTTACGATTTCTGCTCTTTATTAAAGTAAACCAAATAGTAATACATTTGTTTTTCTTCGTCCCAACCTTTTTCAACAAATTTCTCTGCACTTTCTGGGTTGATGAAATCTAATTTGATTTGGATATTCGTATCTAATTGAATTGTGTTTTTTAACGTACGACGCACATCAGTCACGGCAGCATTGGCAATTGGAAAACTGGATACGTCTTCGATGCTATATTTTGCTCCTTTATCTACTTTATAATTTTTAAATTCTGGAATGAATTCTGGGTTTTGCATTACTTCGTTTAAGAAAGCGGTTTCTTCAAATTCATCATTTTTTGCAAAGTGATTGATGGCACGATTCATAAATAACACTTCTTGTTGTTTGTCTTCGGCGGGTAAAACAACTTCTTTAGCAAACTCTTGACAGAATTTCAAATATTTCTTCGTCATGAAGTTTTCATCTTGGAAAGCATCAACCGATAAGAAATGTTCTAACCAATAACGCGCATCGTAACGGTTGCTATCTACAGTTAAAATTTTGTAACCTTCTTCTTTTTTGTAGTTG
>CAISYO010000278.1 GCA_903889745.1 uncultured Bacteroidota bacterium
CGTTGCAAAAGTTTGGGTTGCCGCTTCAATTTTTACATTTTCTTTAGCTTCAATAGCTTGATGTAAACCGTCTGAATAACGACGACCATCCATAATACGACCTGTTTGCTCATCAACAATCATAACTTTATTTTCCATGATCACATATTCGGTGTCTTTTTCAAATAAAGTGTATGCTTTAAGCAATTGTGTCAAAGTATGAATACGTTCTGATTTTATTGAAAAGTCTTTAAATAATTCCTCTTTTCGTTCTGCTTCTGCTTCTGTAGAAAGGTTTTCTTTTTCAATTTGAGCAATTTCAGTTCCAATATCGGGTAAAACAAAGAATTGAGCATCAGTATCCTGAGATAGATACTGAATTCCGTTGTCTGTTAATTCAACCTGATTGTTTTTTTCTTCGATAACAAAATATAGCGCCTCATCAATTTTTGGCATTTCTCTATTGTTATCTTGCATGTATTGATTTTCTGTTTTTTGAAGTAATTGTTTTACTCCGTCTTCCGATAAGAATTTAATCAAGGCTTTACTTTTTGGCAAAGCTCTGTAAGAACGAAGCAAATTGAAACCCGCTTCTTTACTATTTCCTTCTTTAAACAAGCGTTTTGCATCGGTAAGACAATCGGTTGCTAATTTGCGTTGTAATGTAACTAAATTTTCAACTTTTGGTTTTAATTCATTGAATTCATGACGATCACCTTGAGGTACTGGACCTGAAATAATTAATGGTGTTCTAGCATCATCTACTAAAACCGAATCGACCTCATCCACAATAGCAAAATTGTGTTTTCTTTGCACTAAATCTTCGGGTGCATGTGCCATATTATCACGCAAATAATCAAAACCAAATTCGTTATTTGTTCCGTAGGTAATATCCGCCTCATAGGCTTTTCTTCTTTCAGGAGAGTTGGGTAGATGGTTATCAATACAATCAACGGTCATTCCGTGAAATTCAAAAAGCGGCGCTTTCCAGGTGCTATCACGTTTAGCTAAGTAATCATTAACGGTTACTAAGTGGACTCCATTTCCTGTTAAAGCATTCAAATACAAAGGAAGTGTTGCTACTAATGTTTTACCTTCACCTGTTTGCATTTCGGCAATTTTTCCTTGGTGTAATACTACTCCACCAATCAACTGAACATCGTAGTGAATCATGTCCCAAGTGATTGCTTTTCCTGCAGCGTCCCATGAGTTGGCCCAAGATGCATTATCACCTTCAATTTTAATATATGATTTTGATGCTGATAATTCACGATCTTTTGGCGTTGCAGTTACCGTAATGGTTGAATTTTCTTTAAAACGACGAGCAGTTTCTTTAACCACTGCAAAGGCTTCAGGAAGAATTTCGTTTAATACCTTTTCAGAAATTTCATACGCTTCTTTTTCGATGGTATCGATTTCAGCATAAATATCTTCACGTGCATCAATGTCTTGTGTTTGTTCGGCATCTTGTTTTAAAGAAGCGATTTTTGCATCTTTTTCAGCACGGGCTTGTTGTATTTTTGATTTGAATTGGGCTGTTTTAGCACGCAATTCGTCATGAGATAATGCTTGTAAAGCACTCTCAAAGGATTTTACTTTGGTAACTAAGGGTTGAATAGCTTTTACATCTTTCTCTGATTTATCTCCTACGAAAGCTTTCAATATGGAATTTATGATACTCATAATTATTATTATTTTCTAATAGTTTGCAAATATAACCAAAAAAAAAGCCTCAGTGAAGAGACTTATTTCTGTTGTGTTTATTTATTTTTTAATATTCGTCCTCATTCCAAAGATAATCTTCGTCAGTAGGATAATCTGGCCAAATCTCTTCCATTGATTCATAGATTTCTCCTTCGTCTTCTATAGACTGTAAGTTTTCCACTACTTCTAGCGGTGCTCCAGTTCTAATAGCATAGTCGATAAGTTCATCTTTGGTTGCTGGCCAAGGTGCATCACTTAAGTAGGATGCTAATTCTAATGTCCAATACATCTTTTTATCGATTTAAGTTTATGCAAAAATAAATTTATTACTTAAAAAGTCAAGTTTTTTTTTACTTTTTTTTAAAATATTTAAGAACGTCTTTTTCCGAATCAAAATTTCAGGCAAAATAGGCAGTATTTAAAGGCACTTTCTACTTTCTAGGAATCCATTTTACTTCATCGGCATTTAAGTCTAAAGACAACTTTCGTGCCAAGACAAAAAGATAGTCAGAAAGTCGGTTTAAATAAGTAATTACCATTTCTTCTGTCGGTTCTATGTCATTTAAATGAACTGCTAAACGTTCTGCTCTTCTACAAACACAACGCGCAATATGACAATATGACACGGTGGTGTGTCCGCCAGGTAATACAAAATGCGTCATTGGCGGTAAAGCCTCTTCCATTTGGTCAATCTGATTCTCAAGATATTCTATATCTGAAGCAATAATTCCTAAATTTTGAAGGCGAGCTTGTCCGTTTTTTAATTTTTCTTTTTCGGGAGGAGTTGCCAAAATAGCGCCTACAGTGAATAATCGGTCTTGAACTTCTATCAATACTTCTTTATATGAAAGATTAATATCTTGATCCCGAATTAAGCCAATATGCGAATTTAATTCATCTACCGTGCCATAACTTTCAATTCGAATATGGTGTTTAGATACACGAGTTCCCCCAAATAGAGCTGTTGTTCCTGAATCACCTGTTTTTGTATATATTTTCATGCTAGTTATTTTGATTTATGAAAAACAACATAAAATAGCAATATAAATGAAATCTAGCTAAATTATGTTTCAGTAAAAGTAGGAAAAATTATTTCTCAATCTCTTTCAACGAATCCATTTTCTTGTGTGCTAAGAATCCTTTAATGTCTTCAAAATGTTCTTTGACACGTTTGTGGCCAAATTCAAATACTTTTTCAGCCAAACCATCCAAGAAATCACGGTCGTGAGAAACTAAAATTAATGTTCCATCAAAATCGCGCAAAGCATCTTTGATGATGTCTTTAGTTTTCATATCTAAGTGATTTGTTGGCTCATCCAAAATCAAAACATTTACTGGTTCTAACAACAATTTAATCATGGCTAAACGCGTTTTTTCACCACCCGAAAGTACTTTTACTTTCTTTTGAATATCATCGCCTTTGAACATGAAAGCTCCTAATAAATCTTTGATTTTTGTTCGTACATCACCCACTGCAATTTGGTCAATCGTTTCAAAAATAGTTAATTCACCATCCAATAAAGATGCTTGATTTTGGGCGAAATAGCCAATTTGAGCGTTATGACCTACTTCTAATTTACCATCAAAATCAATTTCTCCCATAATCGCTTTAATCATGGTTGATTTTCCTTCCCCGTTTTTACCAACTAAAGCTACTTTTTGACCTCTCTCGATTACCATATTAGCATCTTTAAAAACCACATGATCACCATACGATTTTGACAAACCTTCAACCACCACTGGATATTGCCCAGAACGTGGAGATGGCGGGAATTTCAATTTTAAAGCTGAAGTATCTACTTCATCCACTTCAATGGGAACAATTTTTTCCAACATTTTTACACGCGATTGCACCGATTCAGTTTTAGAGAATGTTCCTCTAAAACGATCGATAAACGCTTGATTTTCGGCAATGAATTTCTGTTGCTCGTCGTATGCTTTTTGTTGGTGAATTCTTCTGTCTTTTCGCAATTCTAAATACTCTGAATACACTGCTTTGTAATCATAAATGCGTCCCATCGTAACTTCAATAGTTCGATTAGTAATATTATCCACAAAGGTTTTATCGTGGGAAATTACCATTACAGCTTTTGCTTGATTAATTAAGAACTCCTCTAACCACTGAATACTTTCGATATCCATGTGATTGGTAGGCTCATCCAACAGAATTAAATCTGGTTTTTTCAATAAGATTTTTGCTAACTCAATGCGCATTCTCCAACCACCAGAAAATTCTGATGTTTGTCTGTTGAAATCTTCACGCTCAAAACCTAATCCTTTCAATACTTTTTCAACTTCAGCTTCATAATTAACTTCTTCTATTGAATAGAATTTTTCAGAAAGTTCCGAAACACGTTCAATCAATTTCATGTACTCATCACTTTCATAATCAGTACGAACCGTTAATTGTTCATTAATTTCGTCGATTTCTTTTTTCATGTTTAATACTTCAGCAAACGCTTTTGATGTTTCTTCCATAACGGTACAATCATCAGACGTTAATAAATGCTGAGGCAAATAAGCAATTACAGCATCGCTTGGTGCCGAAATAACGCCTCGAGTAGGTTTATTTTCTCCCGCAACAATTTTTAAAAGCGTAGATTTTCCGGCGCCATTTTTACCCATTAAGGCAATTTTATCGTTTTCATTGATGGCAAAAGTTAATTCACTAAAAAGAGTGGTTCCGCCAAATTCTACGGCTATGTCGTTTACTGTAATCATTTTTTAAAGTAAAAAGTTAAAAGTAAAAAGTTAAAAGTCTTTTTACTGAAATTTTTGAAAGGTGCAAAG
>CAISYO010000279.1 GCA_903889745.1 uncultured Bacteroidota bacterium
TAGAGTCTCTGTGTAAGTATAAATTAAATCACACAAATCCATTGCATCAATCCAAACAGTCAACTTTTTAAAATTATGTTTAATCAGTGTTAAAGTTTTTGTCTCTTTAGTCAAACAGTCTATTCAATCCCTATTGTCCCTTTTAATCCCTTCTGTCCCCTCAAACGCATTCTCCTATCAAAGTTCCACTAGTACAACTCGTAATTAAAACATTTACATAATCGCCTTTTTTTAAATTCCCTTTCGGGAAAACTACAACGGTATTTTGAGTATTTCTACCACTCATCATATCAGTTGATTTTTTTGATACATTTTCTACTAAAACCCTATATACTTTTCCAACACCTTGTTTGGTGCGTATTTCGCTATGCTTGCGTTGCATGTCTACTATTTCAGTTAAACGTCTGCTCTTTACTTCTGGCGGAACATCATCTTCAAATTTACGTTCAGCTAACGTTTTAGGGCGTTCGCTATATGAAAACATATATGCAAATTCATATTTTACATCTTCCATTAAAGATAATGTATCTTGATGTTGTTCTTCTGTTTCTCCGCAAAAACCAGTAATAATATCTGCGCTAATTCCAGCATCGGGCAAAATACGACGAATAGCAGTTATTCTATCCAAATACCATTCGCGGGTGTAACCTCTATTCATTTTTTCTAATACGTCACTATTTCCACTTTGAACAGGCAAGTGAACATATTTGCAAATGTTTTCATATTTAGCCATCATATGCAAAACATCATCGCCCATATCTTTAGGGTGTGAGGTTGAATAGCGAACTCTTAAATCTGGATTAATCAAAGCCACCATTTCTAATAACTCTGCAAATGTGGTTGAGTTTGCTTTTTGTTCTTCGGTTAAAGTTTCTTTTTTTAATCCTCCACCGCTCCATAAATAAGAGTTTACATTTTGCCCTAATAAAGTTACTTCTCTGTATCCTTGATCAAAGGCTTCTATACATTCTCTGACAATTGTTTCCGGCTCTCTGCTTCTTTCTCTTCCTCTTGTAAAAGGAACTACACAAAAGCTGCACATATTATCGCAACCACGCATAATGCTTACAAAAGCGCTTACTCCGTTATGATCTAAACGAACAGGCGCAATATCTGCATAGGTTTCTTCTTTACTCAAAATAACATTAATAGCTTGCTGTCCTCCTTCAGCAACTGCAATTAAATTAGGTAAATCGCGGTAGGCATCTGGGCCAACCACCATATCAACTAATTTCTCTTGCTCTAAAAATTGATGCTTTAAACGTTCGGCCATGCAGCCTAATACACCAATTAAAAGGTTTTTATTTGTTTTTTTAATCTTTTTATAATCATGTAAACGCTGGCGAACACGAGATTCGGCATTTTCGCGAATAGCACACGTATTTACAAATATTAAATCAGCCTCCTTGTAATTTGAAGTTGTTGTGTAACCTTTATCAATTAAAATTGAAGCTACAATTTCGCTATCTGCAAAATTCATTTGGCAACCGTAACTTTCTAAAAACAGTTTTTTTTCACCTTTTTTATTGGTTTCAATAATTAATGCTTCGCCTTGTTTAGATTCGTCTATTATTTTGTTCTCCATAGCAATCAATAAAATGCAAAGTTAATACTTTGTTATGACATTTTGACACATTAACCATTTTTCACACTATTAAACTGATATCTTTTTATTTTTATTCAAACCATTAATATTCAGTAGTTTATAAATAAAAATAGATTCAATTTGTTACTA
>CAISYO010000280.1 GCA_903889745.1 uncultured Bacteroidota bacterium
TTTGTGATTTTAAATTGTTCTCGCCATATCTGATCATTATAGTAAATTGTGTACACCAATTTCATTGTTTGTAGAGCATCATTACTAGTTCCCGAAATGATTTGTTCATCATTAATAATTGCTTCCGCAAATTCAAAAATTTCGTCTCTCCATGAATTATCTTGCAAAAATTTAATAGTTATACTCTCCATTTGTCCATTTTCAGATTCTTCGTCTCTTTTGCCATAAACAATTCTTTCTTCACCATAACTTTTTGAACCAGATAATATTCCAAAAAGTTCGATATAACCTTCAGTTAAAAATATTTCTAAATTAAATTTGTGTTGCCATTGTGTTGCGCTTGAAGTAATCATAGCAATCCTTCCCTTTTCATCTTTCATCATAGCATATGCATTATCTTCTACATCATGTTTCCAGAAACTATTTGAAACATAGCTTTTAACATCAACAAATTCTCCGCAGAATAAACGCATTAAGTCTAGCATATGTATTCCCTGATCTAACAATATGCCGCCGCCTGCTAATTCTCTCTTAGATCTCCATCCTCCAGAAAATGGAATTACTCTACTTTTTCCATAAATTCCTCTGACATTAATAATATGACCTAGTTGTCCTGATTGAACAATTTTTAATGCTTCACGAATTGAATCATGGTATCTATGATTAAATCCATATTTAAGTTTGAGTTTTGGGTTTTGTTTTTCAACTTCAATTACTTTCTTAATTTCATCAACATTCATTCCGGGTGGTTTTTCACAAAAAACATGTAAGCCCTTTTCAAGTCCTGCAATTGTAACTTCTGCAGCTACATTATTAGTCAAACAAACGAATAGAATATCAAGGTCTTCTTTTAATAAATCATGGTAATTGTTAAAACAACTTAACCCTTGTAATTCCGAATGATTTGAAGAAAAATTTTGTTCGCATACAGCTGTAACTACTAATGATGGATGTTCGTTAATATATAAGTGACGTCTTTTGCCTACTATACCATAACCTGCTATTCCAACTTTTAACTTTGACATTATTGTGCCTTAATTTAATTTATTAATAATTTTTTAAATGCTAGTAAGTGATTTATTGCAGATACACCCATTGCAAATACCGCTTCATTTGCATTTCCCCCAGTATGGGGCGTACAGATTAAGTTTTCCATTTCTAATAATCCTAGGTCAACTGGTGGTTCTTCGCTATATACATCTAATGCAGCGCCTGAAATTAATTTTTCTTTTAATGCAATTTTTAAATCTACTTCATTTACAATACCTCCTCTAGCTGTATTAATCAGAAATGAGGTAGATTTCATCATTTTAAACTCATTTAAAGTAAATAAATTGAGTGTATCTTCACACGCTGGGGTATGAATACTTATAATATCTGCACTTTTTATCAATTCTTTTTTATCTACCACTACTAAGTTATTCTCGAGAGCGAAATTACTCACATCATTAATATCATTTACTAAAATTGTACAACCAAATGGTTTTAATAATTCGACTAATTCTTTTCCAATATTTCCTAATCCAATTATCCCTATTGTTTTACCACTTAACTGATACCCCCCATTTTTATTCCAAATCAATTGCTTCATTTGATTTGAAGTTGAATATAAATTTCTACAAAGAGCTAGCATAAAACCTAATGCCATTTCAGCAACAGAACGCTTATTAACACCACCTGTCCAGCCTATTTGAATGCCACGATCCTTACAAGCATTTAGATCAATATTGTCAAGTCCTACACCATACTTAGAAATATATTTAAGACGCGGAAGTTGGTCTAATAACTCGCCATCAATTTTTTCTAGGCCAACAATTAAAGCATCAGTATCCTCTAAGAAATTGATTAAATCTTTGCCAGTTAATCTAGTTCCATCAGTATTTACTTCTGAATCAGGGAAATGCTCAATTAATAAATCTACTAAAGATTGATTATTCGAGAAGGCAATAGTTGAAACTTTAACTTTCATTGATACTATTTATAAATCTTATATAATAAATCATTCTCCATTTTCTCTACAACTCTTATTAAATCATCAGGGGTATCAACGGCATCCACTTCTAATTTTGTTTCAACCATGTGTATCGGAATGCCGTTTTCAAGGAAGCGATTCATGTCCACAGATTCTATAATTTCAAGCTTTGTCATTTTTAGTTTTATGAAGTTCAGAAGCGCATCTCTGGTAAAGGCGATAAGTCCTAATTGCCTGAAATATTGTATTTCCTCACTGTATTTTTCTTTTGAAGGAATAGGTTCTCTAGACATATACAGTGCATCTCCATTTAGTCCCAATACAACTTTGACATTGTTTGGGCTTTCTACATCACTGCGTGTGGTTAGAGAGACCATAAGGTTTGAAACTTGCTTATCTCCATTTAACAATGGTCTAATTGAATCATCTATCATAGAAGGGTCGATCAAAGGTTCATCACCCTGAATCATCACTACAATATCGTATCTAGTTTCAGGGTAGCAGTTTTCAATATTTATCAAAGCCTCAGCTGTACGTTCTGTAGCGCGTTCGTGAACATTTGAGGTCATTATGGCTTTACCACCAATTTTCTCTACATAATCAATTATTTCCTGATCGCAAGTAGCTACATAAACTTCATCTACTAGCTTGCTTAACTTGCTTCTGAAATAGCAATGGCCTACCATTGGAATGCCTAAAATAGATTTCATGGGTTTATTTGGAAATCTAGAAGCTGCCAAACGGGCAGGAATAACGCCTAGTATTTTCATAATTTAGTTGATATTTATTTTAAATGCTTGAGTTGTTCTCTAATAGTTTGACCCAGAAAATAAGCGTCAAAGCTAAATGCAACAAAGTTGTAGCCCTTTTCCTTTTTTTCCAGAACTAATTTATAATCAGGTGGTACTACATGGAATCCCACCAACTTGTCGTACTTTTTTGCAGTTTCTTCATAAATTTTCAAAGCCTGAACTACTTCTGGCTCATCCCACTGACCTGGTTTTCCAAGAGAGCCTGAGAGGTCATAAGGACCAATAAAGGTGCCATCTACACCATCGATATTAAGAATGTCGTCAAGCTCGTTTATGGCATTAATATGTTCAATCTGAACAATCAGTATAATGTCCTTTGTCTTAATATCACGATAGCTCTCAAAATTAAAACCATAACCTTGAGCCCTCGCCAATCCGACACCTCTATTCCCTGTAGGAGGATATTTGACTGATTTCACCGCCTTCAATGCTTCTACAGCTGAGTTCACCGACGGTACAATTATGCCATCTGCTCCAGCATCCAAGATTCTTTTAATGATCCTAGCATTGTTTTCCCCAACTCGAACGAAGGCTTTAAGTCCTTTTCCCTGAATTGCCATAATAAGCTGTTGTGCTTCAAAATAATCCGTCACAGAATGCTCTAAATCAATGCACAACCAATCAAATCCGGCATCGGCCATCACTTCTGCTATAGACGGATGACCTAAGGATATCCAAGATCCCAACGAAAATTTTTTATTATTCATTTCTTATTGATTTATAAATGAGATTAATTAGAAGCCTTGGATCTTACCCACCACTGATTGAATTGGTTATTGGAATCGACTGCACATTTTTTATACAATGAAAGCCCAGCTTCGCTAAGTATTTTTGTTGATTCGTTACTTTGTTCTTCAAAGCTTTCATTTATTTCTAATAAAACACTTTCAACTGTATTCAAGACATCCGCCCCTCCTCTTAATATGAAATGTTCTATGCCATCAACATCCATTTTAATGTATGTGGGGATATGTATGTTAAAATCTCTGATTGCATCAGCCATTGACATCCCTAGCGTTTTGTATTCAAAAATTCCATCCATTGGCTTCCCGTTTTGATCAATACCAGCTCCAAATGTAGACAATGCACCGCCCCAATCTGTGGAAGACATTTGGAAAATATTCTCAGACTTTTTATCACTTAAAGCTATAGGGATAATTGTCACACTCTTCTGAAGACCATTGAGAAATATATTTCTGGCTAATAGTTCTAGATTAAACACAGATGGTTCAAATGCGTAAACGATACAATCATTCAGCTTAGCTGCATAAACGGTATATAACCCAACATTAGCTCCGATATCCCAGAGGACCGCACCTTTTGGAATGTTTTCTATCCATTCAAGTGTTTCTGGTTCCTTCGTTGCAAATGTGTCAACCCTGTATACATTGAGTCTATTTGGGATAGCAAATTTCAACTTTAAACTATTATGAGTGAAGTCTTTGCTTTTGTCCATCGCATTACTAACTATAACTTGATAAATATACATACCAAGAGATGTATTAGAAAAAGAGGAGACTAAAGAGTTTAAGATTCGAATCAGAGTTTTTTTCATAATTTTTTATTTAAAAATATTTGGCTTTATCAAATCCAAAAACCACTTCTTCTTATAGAGCCGAGCTCCTTTTCAGCCCGACTCGCCCAGCCTTTAAAGGTAGGTCTAAATAAATTTGCTATGGACAACAAAACAAAGTAAACTCTTCCAGATCCTTTGAATGAAAAATGAAAGACTTTACTTTCCTTTTTTACTAATTTCAGTAAATTTTTCATTTTTTCTTGATTAAAGTATTTTTTTATCCAATCTTCACTTAGAATGGCACTAGCATAATCTACATAACCATATAGAAGTGCACAATTAACCAAGGCATTGAGTTTATCGGAAGCGAGTTCCTTATCCATTAATATTAGCCATTTTTCAAGAGTATTTAATGGACGTAAATACAGAGCATCGCCAAAAATAAGCCTTCCTTTTGTAGCTCCACCTTGATTTAATCCTCTTTTGTATTTCCAATATGACTTACTAATATCCCAAAGCTCTAATTGAAGATTCTTGCGAATGAAAGTATCTACATCAGCGAAAAGAGGTTGTCCAACATACAGTTCTGAGAATTCGACCTCAGTCTCAATACCTATTAAATTTGATCTAAAAAAATCTAAACCACCAGTCAAAATGGCTAATTCAGCACCTTGGACATCTACTTTTAGAAAATCAACCCTAGCTATTCTCCCTTCTTGTGCCAATTGATCTACAGTATTTGCAGGAAATTTCAATTCTTTTACTATTTCAAATCTTTCTTGATCTGGAAATTGAGATAAAAATTCAGAATTAGGAATGTAAACAGAAGAAGCACCAGGTGAATGGGTTAAATTGAGTTTGACCTGCTCTTGACTAGACCAAAGAGCAATCGGTAATACTTGAGCTTCAATTTTTGAGTTTAACATTTCTTTTTTTAGCTGTTCAGCTTCCTCTGGGTCTGGCTCTACCAAAACCATTGAAAGTTCATTATAAAAAAGTTTTGTCCATGGCCATTTAATTCCTCCACGGGCTCCGATATCCATAAGATATATTTTTTTCATTTGTTAGTTTTAGAGTATTTACTTTATTAAATAAAATGTATTTCCAAAAAGGCGAAACTATGCTTACCGAAATACATGCATCACAAAAATAATTTATAATTTTTGGAAAAATGGGTTGAGGAAAAATAAGTAATCCAATTATTCTGTAATGATTAGATGGAAGACATCCATAAATTTAACTTGTCCATGTTTGATATTACGTCAATATCATGAGCAGCTCTATCATCTCTCTGAACCTGAGAATATGGATCATAATAAATAGAAGGTTTCCCAAGCTCTTTTGCTAGAAGTGCTGTTGAAGTAAAAGGCAACGATATTGCAGCAAGTGAATGGTTAATAATATGCTCAGAATCAATTTCTGAATCCACAGAAATGAAGTGTTTACTCTTATTAAGATAGGAAATACAGTTCTCATATTCCCTATTTGTTAGTTTGCCGATATTCCTTTTTCTTTTAAAAATAATCTCCAAATTATTTTTTTCAGCAGATTTAACAATATCTGTCAGGAACTTAATATTAGTTCGTGGTGTGTAATAATCATTAACTGCACCCAGCAATTGAAAGCGAGAATTCCTAAAAGGTTGAACATCAAATACAGCAATAGTCTTTTTAGAATTAATATGCAAGTCTTCATTATTTGAATAAGCCAAACTAAGGGGACCAACAATATAAACATTGTTGTCGTCTCCTGCGACACGCTTTACAAAATTAGATTGATAATCGTCCCATACAAGATAATTGGGCCAATTCATTAAATGCCAAAAAGGTTCTTGTTGAACATACCCTGAAGAGGTTTTAAACGATTCAACGTTCGTAGAGTAAAAATAGAAAAGTATTCTAGAACCCTTTTTTTCTACATCATATGTCCATAAAGGCCGATATACTGGACTGGCGTTATGAAATAAATAATCTTTAGCCAAATACTCTGAGTTTTGTAATCGGACTTGAACGGCCTTTGAAGATTCTCTCAAAATTAAAGCATGCCAATAACGCGAGCGAAAAATATCAAATAAAGCAATCAGTATGACATTTATACCCCAAACCATATATTTGCATGTACCTTTAAAGCTATTAAGATGGGGTATGGGTGAGTGGCTGTATTGTATATTTATATTGTTTATCTCGATTTGAGGTGACGCTCTAACACTATGAAGTACACGCTTAATAAAGATGCTTCTTCCGAGCCAATTACAATACCAATAAATAACATTGTGCCCTATATAATTTTCCTGATTTGGAGTAGGTATATTGCCAGGAGATAATGAATGGAAATAAGCATAGTTTTCAATTGGTCTAGAAGATAATGTTAAAGACTCCTTAATATTTTTTATCGACTGAATCAAAATAGTGGCAATACCATAAAACAAGTTTTTAAAAACAAACTTCCGCCACCTAAATTTATTTTTTGCCGTATTAACCTTAAAACCTTTTGAAGCTAATACATTTCTCCATTCCAAAGGCAATGGACATTCAATTTCATTCTTAGGATCACTGATTGCGGCAAGCAGATTTTTGTTAAAATCAATACCTAATAATCTTTCCATTAAAAACTGTCTAAGAATCAACTCTGAGCTCTCTTTTCCTGCTCCAAAAATATCAAGCGAAGAGGTTTTTTTCTGACAATTTAATTTCGTATTACACAAATCATTTTTAATTCTCGTAACAGCACCCAGTTTTCTTTCCTTATTAAGGATTTGATAACCCCTCATGGCATTTCTCAGTTTTGCTCTTTGGTAAAAAGAACTTTTTTTATAGAAAAACATTTAGGGCATCTAGGTTTATTGAAAAAATAAAATAATAATATACTCGTGGAGATTTAGACAATTTAATTTTTTTTAAAGTAAAA
>CAISYO010000281.1 GCA_903889745.1 uncultured Bacteroidota bacterium
GGCAGAAGACTTGAATGAGTTGTTTCCGCATATCTACGGTCCATTGAATTTAGACAGCGTGGTTGAGGTGATACCAATTTAAGTAATGATTCAATTAAAACGAAGACCTATGAAAAAATACATGATTCAGATGTTGGTTTTCGCTTATTTTTTATTGTATAGTGTGCCTATTCTTGCACAACAGGTTGATGTGAATACACTCACTACAAAAAACTATTTAGATAGTGTCAATATCATACGACATAAAAATAAAATTGACACCAATAGAATTAAAATCGAAATCAATCATATCATAGGCATTTCGAGTTTTTACAATAGCAAATTTAATGGCAGAGCAACCTCCATGGGGGAGCGTTTTTACAATAACAAGTATACCGCAGCTTGTAACTTATACAAATTGAATACAATTGTCAGGGTCACTAATTTACGCAACGGGAAGACTGTCCTGGTAAGGATCAATGACCGTATGCACCCCAATATGTTAAGAAAGGGGAGGGTGATAGATTTAAGTCAATCTGCAGCTAAACAGTTGGTTTTCAAATCAAAAGGACTTGTAAAAGTAGCGGTAGACGCCATTGGGTATTCCAAAAAGAACCCTAAATTAGGTCAAAAATAGACCTTTAAAAAATTTCAATAATTCCCAATTAAGGCCTAAATTTGTGAGACATTTAACAAACAATAAATATGAAGAAATTATTATTTTCTCTAATCGCTTTGGGTTTAATTATTTCTGCTCAAGCTCAAACTAGCATGGGGGGGAAGAAAAAAACATCCGTTGCAATAAGATTTAATGCTTTAGATTTTGGAACTGGTGAGAAAGTACAAAACGGTACTATAGGGTCTGTTTTAAATGCAAAAGAATGGGGAAAATATGCATCTACAACAAAATCATTTGGTGTGAACTACACAAGTCAATATACAGATCAAGTAGATCTTTATTCTAATCTAGATCTAGCAATTACTCGTAAACCTTATTATGCACCAAATGCATTAAGAAGGTCAAACGAAGATGTTATGACTTCTTTTGAGTCTGGTGTGAATATCAAGACGTTCAAAGGAGATTATAGAGTAAATCCATATGTAACTGCAGGCTTAGGTATCCGTACTTTTGCTTTCAGAGACTATAGTGCATACGCACCAGTTGGTTTAGGATTACAGATTAAGACTTGTAAAGGTTCAAATTTGAACATTACTTCTACTTATTCAATTAAGATGTCTAAGTCTTTTGCACCTACTTACAACTATGGCATTAGCTATAGCTTTTTACTGAATTAATAAATAAAATATGTCAAAAAAAGTATTTGGGGTAAGCTTTATTTTATTTGCTTCATTGTTAAGCAATGCGCAAGATCAAAAAGTAAATAAAAATAAACCTGCTTCGATTGCTTTTAAAGCATCTATACTGAATTTTAAGAAAACCCCTCTAACAGAGGGGTTAACTGTTTCTACACCAGCTTTAGGTGTTCAGTTCTTCAAAGGTTTAGCACCAAAATTAGATGCGGTTGTGAATCTAGATTTTA
>CAISYO010000282.1 GCA_903889745.1 uncultured Bacteroidota bacterium
AATGAGACTTCTTTTCAAAGTGGAAGAGCTGAAGGAGAGGCTATGGTTTCAGTCGGAGATAACAATGATGCAATGATAACATGGGTAGTTACAGATGCCATAGCAGCAAATAGTGACATCTACTATACACATCTAGTAGAAAATGCAACTACATGGGATATAACTGCGCCTTCTATTTTAAGTGATTTAACTGGTTTAAATTCGAATGTTGGTGTTGTTTATACGGACAATTCTACTGTACTTACAGTATGGGTAAACGACCCCGATAATGATGAAGACACGTATAATAGCAACTTGTTCTATTCAGTATGGGATGGTACCAGTTGGTCAAATGCACAAGCATTAGGTACCAACGATGGAACAGTAAAATTAAATGAACTATCAATTGCTTCAAATAATGGCTATGTTGCTTTTGGCTGGACAAGTTCGATTTTCGATTCAAACAATGAATTTGAAAACCGAATGGATTTGTTGGTGTATGACGCTGTAAATGAGAGCTGGGATTTAGGCAGCTCGTTTAGTGATACGGACTCCAACTTTTATTTTCAACTTCCGGTTGCATCAATTAGTTCAACAGGGAAGGCAACAATTTGTTATCAAGTAATTGATATGTATGCCGATACAAATTATATTTCAAATGGTGAATTGTATTTATTCGTCAAAGATTTGAATGTAGGCGGAAATTGGCAAGAAATTACTGAAAATGCTTATTTGTGTGACACAAGTACGTTTGTCTGGGATTTAACTGCAGGTTTTGCTGAAAATGATAATTATTATGTAATTACGCAAGAATACAATGACAACGGCGTTGTCACGACCCCTGTTAATGGTGTAAAATTCGGTGATCCTGATTTAAGTTTAGTACTTCGTGGAATTCAGATAAATTCAGATAATAGTGTTGATGATATCGAAGAGCCAGGAAATGTTGCAAGCGGTATAAAAGAGTTAAACATGCGAAGCGATTTTAGATTCTTAAATGCATACCCTAATCCATTCAGCGATGTTACAGTCATTGAATATCAATTGGAAAACAATGCCAACGTTCAAATGGAAGTGTTCGATTTCTTGGGTAATAAAGTAGCAGAATTAGTCAACTCAAATCTAAGTCCTGGTATTTACAAAACTATTTTTGACGCTGGTGATTTATCAGGCGGTATTTACTTTAATAAATTAACTGTTAATGGTAAATCAATCACACGAAAACTTGTATTGGTCAAATAGACGTTAAATTATTATTTTCCTTAGGAGCCAGAATGAATTCAATGAATTCATTCTGGGTAATTCACTCTACTTATCTTGTTTTAGTTTAACTGTTTTTTCATTTTGATTAGTATTCTAATTTGAACTATGCAGATGCATAATAATAACAATCCTACAGAAAACCAAGCAATAGAAACTTCACGAAAATCTATATGACCTGGACTTTCAATCATCATTGTATTCCAAATTAATAGTGAACCGATTGAAGTGATCAATAACCAGGATAATTTTTTTGTGATTTTTCTCAGCAGAAAGATAAACTCGATCAATAAAGAACCTCCTAATAAAATGAAAGTACCTATAGCTGCTGTTTCTGTTATAAATCTATTACTACCGTCATAAGTATCCCATCTACCATCGGTAAGCGATACAATACAAAGCAATAAAAACAAAACACTAGCAAGGCAATCGATTACTTTAAGTAATAAATAAACTGTGTTTTTTCTAGAAGGCTTTGATTTCTCTTTTACATTAACAATCGTGTGTTCTTTATTTGTTCGTTCATTTGAAGCATTGACATTTTGACTGGTCAATTTTTGAATCAATTCATCACAACTTTGAAATCTTTCCTCTCTGTTTTTTTGACATGCCTTCAAAACAAGGTCATTAAATTTACTAGAAACAGTGAAGTCAGGTAATGCTTCATGTACGATTTTTGTGAAAACCTCAAATTGAGATTCAGTGTTCGAGTTGTATGGAGGTTTTCCATTAATCGCAAAAAACAATGTAACGCCCAAAGAATAAATGTCGCTTCTATGATCGATTGACTTGTCACCTTTCACTTGCTCGGGACTCATATAAATTGGAGTCCCCATTTGCGTCCCCGTTTGTGTCATTTCATTTCCTTGTCCAAACAATTTTGCAATACCGAAATCCAAAATCTTGACAAAACCATTTTGAAGCACAAATATATTGGAGGGTTTAATATCACGGTGAACGATTCCTTTTTCATGTGCATACTGAAATGCGGAAAGCGTCTGTGTAAAGATGTCTGTTATTTCATTTTCTGACAGTGGACCATTTCGCTTTATTTTATCATTTAAATCTTCACCACTGAGGTATTCCATAACAATGGATAATTGTTGTGCTTGATCATCAAAATCAATCACTTTTGTAATGTTCGGATGGTCCAAAGATGCCATTAACTTCGCTTCATTGATAAAGCGTTCTCGAATTTGTGCATTCGCAGATAAAATAGGATTCAGTACTTTTATTGCCACTTTCGTACCAAGCAATTCATGTTCGGCCTCATAAACGGATGCCATTCCACCTTCTCCAATTAATCGAATCAACTTGTATTTCCCTATTATAGTATTGATCATGCTTTTTTAAATTAAAGGTTGATTATTGTTTATCAATCGTTTAGGGTGGCTTACTGAAAAATTCCTAGTTAAAACATTTGTTGACAAATAGCTCACCAAAATAATTAAAAATTGTTAGATGGTGACAAATTGTAAGTTTAACTTTTAGGTGATATTATCTCTTTTCACGCAGCAACAACGCCCTCCTTTTCCCTTTCAATAATCTCCCAACAATTTTTCAAGGTGCGAATATGTAGATATAAAACAGTATTGTTATTCGCTTTTCGAAATCCACCAAACACGTTTTGTTAGTAAATGGTTACAGAATAAATAGTTGGACACCAAATTAAATGAAAGGTTTAAAACATACTAAATTGCTTTTATTCACTATTTAATGATTTATTTTTTATTCAGATAAAGTATCAATTATAAAATAGAATATTATTGATTTTAATTGTATGTTTGCCAAGCTATTCCAGTGAGAATTATTTTTACTCAAACGTTCACAAGGTATTAACTTATATACTTGAAAGATTGTTTCACTTGGAATACCGTTACTTATGCATAATTGAAATCACTCATCTACGATTTGTTAGTAGAAATGAATAAAAAATCAATATATGCGCCTTTTAATTTTAGTAACAATTATTGTATCAAATACGTTTATCGTTTGTTCTCAAAGTTCCTCTGAAATAGGATTTAACATTGAAAAAGAAATGACCAAAAATCTAAATGGGACTTTTGTAGATTCTCTCAATGCCATAAAATGGACTCCATACCCAAAAGAAGTAATTGCAATATCTGAAGACGGTTATGCTTATACATCGATTGATTCAGTTATTTCATATACATCTAATAGTGAAAACTACAAATTAGTTGTACTTAGTACAAATCAAGTTTACGAAGGTTTAAATTCTGAATGTGCTGGATGTGCTCCTTCTCTTGGACTCGCCCTTTACAAATTAGTAGATGGTAAATATGTGCTTTCAAGTTTCAACCGAAGCATTCGACAAATGGGGCAAGCAGGACACATTCCACCCTATTCTATCGTTGATATATCTGAAAATTCAAAAGGATTTTTAATCAGTGAGGATAATTTTATGGATAACGATGTTTATACTTACTTGTTTTCATTGTACGAATCAGATGTAGCAGCTTTGACTTTTGAATTCCCAAATTTTCAAATGACCGATCGTGCTTCAAGTAAATATAAAACATCAACTATTTCTTTTAATAAAACGAAGGGAAATGAAGAGTTTTATACAATACAATTAAATGTTTCATCATTCAAAATGGATAAAAAGGTAGGTTCTGAATCAATCCTTTATTCCTTTAATGGAAGAAAATGGGAACCGATAAAATAGAAAACACGATTTCAAATACCATTTGAATTTTGAACAATTGCAAATCAAGTTTTGTAATTCCTTTGTAGCATTGATCAAATAACTCAAAAGATTGTAGATAGATTTTAATTTTTCAGAATGAACTTTGTAAAATATACTGTTACTTGTATCTTACTTTTCTTCATCGTGATTTCTTGCAATGAAATCAATTGGAATCTAAATGAGAAACCTGTGCTTGAGAAAGCTAGAGTAGAACAAATAGACAGCAACTCATGCGAAATAGCAATTGATTTTATTTATTTAAAATCAAAACAATTAAATCCCGACGATATCCTAGAATTGCATTTGTATCTTGATACAAATGCCAACCTGACTACATCAATTGTTTCCGATCAGTTGAATTATGGCAAAAATTCGTTTTTCATTGAAAATTTAAGTCCAAACACCACGTATTATTTCAAATGTTTGGCAAAAAATAATGTTGGTAAAACCGAAACTCAATTTCACCATTTCACAACCTACAATACGGGAGGACTTGCAAGTGTCGTATCATCTACCTACTCCATAGCGAATGGGACCGTGAATCTTTTTGGAGAACTTAACTTGAACTTAAAACGCACATCGAAATCGTTGCAGAAGAGTTAAGCGAATCAGGCAGTTCCTTGGAACAGTTTGGAATGGACAGCAACCGAATCAATGAAATTTTACAACTAATTGTAGAAAGTGCTGCATTCATTGGTAAGCCACGAAACGCAATCGTTGAGCGTAAAAACTTAACAAAATCCTTGGGAACAAAAGCTGCGGAAATTGACCGTCTTTTGTTGGAGCGCGTTGACAACATGGTTCGCCTGTTTAAACGATCAAACCAAAATTTCTTCAACGAATACTTTGCTGCACGAAAGGTCATGAACCTAGGAGTTCGCCATCAAGGCTCACCTGACAATTCAATAGATGGTTCTAGCACTATTAGCTTTGGCACAGTGCCAATAGAACCAGATGATGGGAACTAGGATTTGAGCATTAATACTGTGAGAGGGACGTCAATAATTGACGTCCCTTTTTGATGATAGCTAGATTGTGATTCGTTAAACCATCGAACGCATTTCGATAAACTAAATGTATCACCTCAGGATTCACTGTGACCTCAATTTTTCCAACACTGGTTTTCGGAACAGTGCTTCTAGTTCAATTCAAACGAATAATGTGATGCGGAGCATCCTCACAGAACCTTTTCAGCAGCGTTAGTGAAATTCCATCGCGTAGTCGCGGCTCAGGCTGCAACAAAGTGGAGGCCGATCAGAGCAAGAGCGCGTAGCGAATGGAATAAGCGGTGCGGAGCAAACGCCTTTGAAAAGGTTCAAATGCAGTTTTTAGCTTCGCTGCTACTTCGTGGTGCTTACTTTTTTCTGCTTCGGCAAAAAAGTAAGAAGAACAAACCGAAAATAAAAAAAGCCCAGTCTTTCTACTGGGCTTTCCTTTGTAGCGAGAGAGAGATTTGAACTCTCGACCTCAGGGTTATGAAGATTGGTTCTTAATTTACAAAACCCAATAAAATCAATGATTACGTAATCTTTAAAAGTGAGGGAACAAAGAAAAAAGATGTTTTTTATTGAAATCAAGACTCATTTTCAAGACTACGAACTTCATTTTTTTGGTGTAAAGTAATTAATGGACTTCTTAAACCATATTGGATATAAATTCTTGAAGATAAGCTGGATTTTCACACACAACTTTATCTCTTGAACTATCCAAAAACATCATGTTATAATTGGCGACAACTTCACTTTTCACGTTATAAATACCATGGTTTTCTTGGGGACAGATTTTAGCAGATTGTGCAACGATAACAGTATGACTATTTATAGGGAAAATAACGGTTGCAATTGGTCTACTCATGGACTCTAGAATTTCACCATTTAAAACAATATCAGGTTCTAATTTTGAACGAATGACCACTGAAGTATTATCAGGCAAGAAGAAAAAATCATTTTGGTTGGCAATAAACAATGAATATATGCACTCACCCATTATTTCTTCAATCCCTTCTGTAAGTTCTTTATAGTCAACAGGCAATTTATTCTTTACTCTTGAAACGTTCGATAAAAAATCTTCAAGCTCTTGCTGAAAAACCTGATCACCAATTGAACCAATCTGACTTAACCCACCAAATATTGCTTCTTGTGTTTCTATCTGATGCTCTGGTGTTCTTATATCTCCGATTATCCCCATTTTAATTAGGTATTTAATAGAAGCTATTAAAAGCGAGCTATCATTTTGTTCCAAAGCTTGAAAAAGCGAAACATAGTGTTTGTTAAACCCATGTTCAAAATTTTTATTCAAATTATGTTCAACCGTCTTGTGATCAATTTCTCCTTCCTCAGAAATAATAGAGTTTAGAAATGATTCTGCGAAATCAAATCGACTATATTCCTTATTAATAATGGACTTTTCTGATTTACTGTAATAATTCAATCTACCTTCTGAGTTGAGAAATTTTTTCAGTAATACTTGTGATAGGTAATGATGGTTTTTAGGAATACTCATAAAGGAGTTTTATTTGATTAGAGTATTGAACAAGGTTTTTGTTTTTATATATGACACCAGATAATCACAACTTCATCCCATACATCTTCTCATCCAATTCTTTCCAATTAACAATGTGCTTTGACAATTCCGCCCAAAATGCCTTTGAATGACTTTTAATCTTTGTGTGAACCAATTCATGCACCACCAAGTATTCAATCAATGAAAACGGCAGCTTTATCGATTTCGGGCATTTGAATAGAATATTTCTTATGATTTTTAAAGTGTTTCACGTCGTAGGTATAGACTTAGCCAATGAAATTATTTTCACATTTTAACAAATGCATAAATTGCAGTTCTTTCTTTTTTACTTCGTTTAACTTAAAACAATCAATAAACGTTTTAATCAAAAATGAAAAAATTGAATTAATTTATAACAGTTATTTTTGGGTAATAAATCATGAATTCGTCAACTTGCTTAAATGGTAATTTATTTGTAAAATTGGAGGTTACTATGAATTTGATTTTGATGTAAACAATTAAGAAAATGGAATTTATTTATGATATTCCAGATGAAAATAGTGGAAATACTGGACACATTTTTGATTTTTAAAAATCGGATATTTCCAATAGTGAATAGAAATAGTTAG
>CAISYO010000283.1 GCA_903889745.1 uncultured Bacteroidota bacterium
AACCTACTTTGAGTCAAAGTTTTGCAAGAAGAATTTATTATCTTTACCAAGACCACAAAAGTAGTTAAAATAACTGATACTTTATTGATTTTACATTTTCTTTTCGGTTTTAATTTAAATAAAATACTATTATTCAACAGAAGTTAAACTTTTTACAATCGACAAAAGCAGTAGTATATTCTATCTTTTTTCGTATTTTTGACAAGCTTATACAAAATAATGAAAGAAGAACAAGTAATATTAGTTAACGAAAAAGACGAACCTATTGGGCTGATGAACAAAATGGAAGCGCATGAAAAAGCAGTTTTGCACAGAGCGTTTTCAGTATTTGTTTTGAATGATAAAAATGAAGTTATGTTGCAACAACGCGCGCATCACAAATATCATTCGCCTTTATTGTGGACCAATACCTGTTGTAGTCATCAACGTGCTGGTGAAACAAACATTGAGGCTGGTAAACGCAGGTTGTATGAAGAAATGGGTTTTAATGCCGAATTAAAAGAACTTTTTCACTTTATTTACAAAGCTCCTTTTGATAATGGTTTAACGGAGCATGAGTTAGATCATGTAATGATAGGTTATTCAAATGAAGTTCCAAGTATCAATCCAGAAGAAGTGGAAAGTTGGAAATGGATGAAAATTGAAGATATTAAAGAAGATATGATTCAAAATCCAGCGCTTTATACTATTTGGTTTAAAATTATATTTGACGAGTTTTATCACTATCTGGAAGATCACACAATTTAAGAATAAAGAATTTAGATTTAAGAGTCAAGAATACTTCAGCAATCAAAAATCGTTAATTAACAATCAAAAATCCTATGAAAATAACTGTTTCAAGAAAAGCCCATTTCAATGCTGCCCATCGATTATATCGAAAAGATTGGACTATGGAAAAAAATCAGGAAGTTTTTGGAAAATGCAACAATCCAAACTTTCATGGTCATAATTATGATTTGATTGTATCGGTTACTGGAGAAGTTGATCAAGAAACAGGATATGTTATTGATACTAAAGTGTTGTCAGATTTAATTAAATTACATATTGAAGAAGCGTTTGATCACAAAAATTTGAATGAAGATGTTCCCGAATTTTTCGATTTAAATCCTACTGCCGAACATATTGCTTTTGTAATTTGGAATAAACTTCGAAAAGTAATTGCGCTTAATAAAGAATTAGAGATTACGTTGTATGAAACGCCCAGAAACTTTGTAACTTATAGAGGAAATTAATCATGCCAATTCAAATAGGAGATTCTTTACCCAATTTTAAAGCCTTTAAGCAAGACGGAACAACTTTTACAAGCCAACATATTCAAAATAAGCCTGTGGTGATTTATTTTTATCCAAAAGATAATACACCGGGTTGTACCACACAAGCTTGTAGTTTTAGAGATGCCTATCAAGATTTTCAAGATTTAGGTGCCGAAGTTATTGGTGTAAGCGGCGATTCAATTCAATCACATCAAGGTTTTCAACAAAAATATAAGTTACCGTTTGTTTTACTTTCTGATGAAAATAGAAAATTACGAAAATTATTTGGCGTTCCTACAGCCCTTTTTGGACTCATTCCGGGAAGAGTAACCTATGTTTTTAATGCATCTGGTACATGCATCTATATTTTTGATAGTTTAAGCGCTAGAGATCACATTTCTAAAGCTTTAATTGCTCTTTCAGCAAAGAAATAAAAAAGTTAAACTTATTACGTAAGGCTATTTTTGCTATTATTTTTGCATCTTTGCATTCAATTCTATTGATTATGAACTTTTATCCGATAACATTTTCACCAATTTTAAAAGACCGTATCTGGGGTGGAACCAAATTAAAAACCTATTTACACAAAAACAGTAACTCGCAAACAACAGGCGAAAGTTGGGAAATATCAACAGTTCCTGGCGATATAAGTGTCGTTAATTCAGGATTACTGGAAGGAAAAAACATCAATGAAATTATAGAATTGTATCCCGAAGAAATTCTAGGAAAATCGGTAATTGCTAAATTTGGGAAACAGTTTCCGTTATTATTCAAATTTATTGATGCTAAAGAAGATTTATCTATTCAATTGCATCCAAACGATGAATTAGCAAAAGAACGACACAATTCTTTTGGTAAAACCGAAATGTGGTATGTAATGCAAGCAGATGCTGAGGCTCGATTGGTTGTTGGGTTTAAAAAGAATTCGAACCAGAATGAATACCTAGAAGCTTTAGAAAATAAAAATTTAGTTTCTTTACTAAACGAATATCCTGTAAAACAAGGCGATATTTTTTTCCTTGAAACAGGAACTATTCATGCAATAGGCGCAGGTGTTGTGGTTGCCGAAATTCAACAAACAAGTGATATTACTTATCGAATTTATGATTGGGATAGAGTAGATGGCAATGGGATAGGAAGAGAATTACATACCGAATTAGCTTTAGACGCAATCAATTTCAATACTACCGATGCTAAAATAGACTATTCTGAAGTGCCAAATGAATCTTCGCAAGTAGTCAATTGTCCTTATTTTACGACCAATATCATTGCATTGCAAGATTATTATAGCTGGAAAAAAACTAAAGAATCCTTTACGGTTTTTATGTGTACGAATGGCCAATTTGAAGTAATTATTAATGGCGAAATTATGCAATATCAAATGGGTGATACTATTTTAATACCCGCAATTATTGATTCTTTTACTCTTAAAGGAAAAGCTACACTACTAGAAATTTCGATATAATGTATTGAGAACAAAATATATTATGTAATTTTGCATCAAATTTTAAATAAATAAAAAATGGCAAGCGTTAAAAACTTGAAAAAAGAAATCAACTACGTTTTAGGTGATATTGTAAATATCGTTTACGTATGGGAAATGACTACAGTAGGAAAACCAACTGAAGCTTCAGATAAATTAGTTGATGAAATCTACGAAACTTTTGATTCTTTAATGACTCAAGCGAATCAAAAAAATGTAGAAAACAAAAAAGCACATTTTAAACAAATTCGTAAAGATTACGAAGCAGCTGCTAATCAATTTGTTGCAAAAATAAACGGATTAAACTAAAAAAAAATGTATTAAAAAGTGCCAATTTTTTTTGGAATTTTAAATTTCAGAATTATATTTGCACCGCATTAGAGTTGCCGGTGTAGCTCAGCTGGCTAGAGCAGCTGATTTGTAATCAGCAGGTCGTGGGTTCGAGTCCCTCCATCGGCTCTAAAGAAAAAAAACCATCACATTGTGATGGTTTTTGTTTTATAATTTGGTGTAAAATTATTTCTTTTCAGTAGCTTTTCTTTCTTTAATATATTGGGTAAGCATTTTCCCATATTTTGATTGCGCTACTTTTGGTTTCATACTTTTTTGAATCGTATCTAAATAAGGAATGGTAATATCGGCAATTTCAGAAAGTGCTAAATAAGGTGCTATTTCATATTCACCATGGGTCACGGCATAATTTGCTGTGTATCGATATTTCCTAATCATTAATTTTTGATAGGCCGCTTCAATACTATCTGCTGTTTTTCGATTTGGTTTTATTTCGTTTTTTAAACGCTTTTCAATCAGGTTTAAATTTTCTTCGTTAAATCGGCTATTAATTTTATTAAAATCAACCATTAAATCTTGGTTTTTTGAACCAGTTATTTTTGCAGAAGCAAAGAATTCTTTGAGTGTTGTTTCAATAGTAATGTTACCGGGTTCTGCAAAAAATGGTAAACTATTATCAATTGAATTGGTTTGTCCTCGGTCTAAAAATAAATATAGCATTTCAGGGCTATCTAGTTTTATATGGCTCTCAAAATGAGAGTCCCCTTTTATTTGAATACTGTCTAATATAACTAATGCCGAATCTTGTATTTTTTGGATGTACAATTTACCTTGACCAAGACCTTCAATATTTCCGGTAATATGAACGTTTGCGCCATCAACACTTTCTTTTTTCTCACAAGAAAATAAGGTAATCATAGCTAAAGTGGCAAATATTATTTTTTTCATTTGTGTTTTTTTAATTTATGATGGCAAAGTAAATAAAAAATCCTCAAAATACCTTGTACTTTGAGGATTCAATTTGAATTTATAGATTTTTAAGATATTACCCTTTTAACCAAGCTTCTCTTACTGCTTTTTTGCTTTCATCTGATGCTTGGTATCCGTCTTGCATTTCTTTTGGCATAACTATTTTTCCTGAAATGGTTTGGTCTTTTCCATCACGATTGATCTTCACAGAAATAGTATCTCCATCTTTCCAATTCATAGTTTCCATTATTAGATCATAAATATTGTCTAAATTATAGATTTTATCGTTAATTGCAAGTAGCTTGTCGTTATTCTTAATTCCTAAAGTTGTAAAGAAAACATTCAATTCAATTTCTGGTAATACCTCTATTTCTTTTGTTGTAGGGTTTACAGTAATATAGGGTTGCGATTGATCTTTCAAAAACGGATTTCCTGCTACTTCTATAGAAGCTTCGGTAACACCCATTTTTGCAAAGAATTGCTCATAAGGAATTGGGGTTTCACCAGCCACATAAGTAGTAAAAAATTCACCAACAGCAGGGTAGGTTAATTGTGTAATTTTAGCAAATAATTCTTCATCTTTAAATGCTTTTTTGGTTCCGTATTCTGTTGCTAAATCTTGCATTAAGTTTAATATTCCTCTTTGACCGTTGCTGTTTTCACGAATTAAAATATCTACACACATAGCAATTAACGCTCCTTTTTGGTACACATTTACATATTGATCTTTGTACGGTGCATTTAAAACGTTTTTACTCATTTTAGTAAAACTCATAGTGTCATTCATTTGTCTAGATTGAGCAATTTTACCTGCCATTCTCTCAAAAAATGCTTTTTCGTCGATTAAACCTTGATTCACTTGGAATAAATTAGCGAAATATTCGGTAACCCCTTCATACATCCATAAATGTTCAGACATTTGCGGATTGTTGAAATCAAAATACTGAATTTCGTTAGAATGAACCGTTAAAGGAGTTACAATATGAAAAAATTCATGTGAAACGACATCTTTTAATTGCTCTTGTAGCATTTCTAATCCCATCATTTCTGGCATTACAACTGTTGTTGAAGTTGGGTGTTCTAATGCGCCAAATCCCTTTGCATCTTGTGCTGCCATATCTGATAAATACAGTAAAATAGCATATTTCTTTGTAGAATTGATTGGGCCTAAAAAGCGTTTTTGGGCTTTCATCATGTTTTCCATATTAGGCGTAATTTGTTTGGCCGTATATTTTCCTGTTGGCGAATATACACTAATGATGATTTCCATACCGTCTACCATGAACGAGGTAAAATCGGGTTTAGAATACATGATTGGCATTTCAACTAAATTGGCATATTTTGGCATTTCAAAAACGTCTGAAGTTGTGCTAACATCTGCATCTGTCATCGCAGAAACACCTAATAAGGTTTCAGGATGAAGTACCGTAAGCTTATAAGGCGTTTCTTCTTTTCCTTTAAAATAACCAATAAAACCGTGTGTGTTTAACATGAAATTCACACCAGTATTGATGTTTGTTCCAGCAGGCGAAAATACATCATCACCTTCTCCAAAACCGCCGCCGCTCTCAGTGTCATAAGTATCATTCACTAAATAAGTAACTTTTGAGAGTTTTTTAGCATTTGAAATTTGGTAGGTATTTTCATCTGTTTTTGCAATTGGTAACGCCTTACCTTTAGCATCAAAAGCTTTAACATTTTCTACATATCGACCATAATCATCTTCAGAATAGGTTCCAGGCACTGTTTTAGGGATGTGAAAAGTTGCTGTTTCAGTAGTAAAAGTTGGAGCTATTAAGCTGACCATTACTTTATCATCTACTACATTTACTAAATCAATGGTAACAGCTACTTCGTTTTTTGCTGACTTACTTTTTTGTGCAAAGGCACCATTACAAAGAAAAATCACTAGGGCTAGTGAAAGAATTATTTTTTTCATTTTATACATAATTTTAAACATAAGTAGATAAAATCAATAAATTGTTACAATTAACGTTTCGAAATTTTATTTCTTGTAAATTATTTACTTGTTATATTTTACTTTTCTGTATAAAATAAAAAACTCCTGCAGAGCAAGAGTTAAATTTTTAATCGAATTTATTTTTGAAGTAATATTTACTGTCTAAATCATCGTCTTCTAATTCGTTATATTTTATAGGTTTTGGTTTTGGTTTGTTTGCAGTTACTTTCTTCTTCCAAAGCTCAAAATTATCTTTAGATAAGCGTTTTCGCATTAGTTCAGTAACTTCATTTTCAGTTACACCAAATTCAACTTTCAATACTTCAAAAGGTTTTTTTTCCTCTTGCGCCATAGCAACTACTCTGTCTAGAGTTTCGTTGTCAAATTCTGAAATCTTCTTCTTTTTCATTTGTTTAAACAAAATTTTCCTTCAAGGAATTCTATTTCAATCTAGTTTGATGGTTAATACCTCAATATTAGTAAAAAAATAAATTCAAAATGCGGATGGTTTGTTTTTTTTGGATTTTTTAAAAAAGCATATTGTGATAGGTTTATTTTTGAAAAAAAATCATAAAATGGTCCTGAAAGTTAAATTTATTCTTTGTTTTTTAGATGAACTTGCTTTTGGAATTTGATGCTTATAATGAATTTGACTGCCTTCTTTCATCAGTAATAAACTACCGTGGTTTAAATTCAAGTTTAATTTAATATTTTGTTGTGTAATATGTTTTAATTGAAATTTTCGTTCTTCGCCAAAGCTAACCGAAGCAATAATTGGATCTCTACCTAATTCTCGTTCGTTATCGGCATGCCAACCGTTACTGTCTTTTTCATCTCGATATAAATTGGCTAATACAGTTGTAAAATGATGTTCACTAACTTTTTCAATCTCATTTTTAACATGCATTAAAGCAGCATTCCATCGCTGAGGTTGCATGGTTATTCCTGAGTAGGAGTATGGTTTTCCTTCATTTCCAAATAAACAAGTGAATCTGGGTTGAAGAATTTTTTTTCCAAAAATTGTAATTTCATCATGTTGCCAAGGTGTCTCGTTTAGTAATTTTTCAAACAAAACATCTGCTTGTTCTGCAGAAAAGAAATTAGGATAAAACTCGAAAACAGCATCGGGTAATGGAAGTATAATTTTTTCTTTTGGAAATAAATCTAGCATAATTGAAATCAAGTTTTGTAGTGCTAATTTACTTCTTTTTTACTGGATTATTGAATTGAATATTCATAATTACGATTGCTATAATAATCAAAAGGATTCCAATCCATTGAATCAATTGAAGTTCTTCATTGAGCAAGAAATAAGCCATTAATACCGAAACAGGCAATTCTAATGAGGAAACAATGCTTCCTAACCCAATTCCTGTTAGCGGAAAACCAGCATTAAGTAACATTGGCGGAATAATCGTTCCAAAAAGCGCTAATACAATTCCCCATTTGGTAAAAATTTCAAAATTAAATTCGGTCGTTTGAGTATAAATTCCGAAACCAAAAACAATAATAGCACCACCTAAGAGCATAAAAAGGCTTCGTTGCGCAGATGAAATTCCAAGCGCCACTTTATTAGCGGTAAACATTGTGGTTGTAAAGGATGCAGCGGCTAATAATCCCCAAAATAGTCCTTTTGTCCAATCGATAGTAGTATCATTGAATTTAATTTTAAAGATATTGATGGCAAAGGCAGTTCCAATGATTACTACCAAAACGGCTAGTGTCTTTTGTAACGAAGGTGCTTTTTTATCTAAAAACCATTCGAGTAAAACACCCATCCAAACAGTTTGCATAAGCAAAACAATTCCAATAGATACCGGAATATATTTTACAGCTAAATAGTAAAAAACACTCGTCATTCCCATGGAAGTTCCGGCGATCATTAAGTGCAAAATATTTTTTGAATTGGCTTTTGTGGCGCTGTTCTTGTTTTTGATTCTTTGAAATAAATTGATGATTAAAACGCCAATTATTCCATAAATGAATTGCGAAGAAGTAACTTCTGCTGTGGTAAAGCCCTCTTTATAAGCTAGTTTTACAAATGTGGCTAACATTCCATAACTTGTAGCACCAAGAGCAACTAAAACTACACCTTTAATACTGTTTTTTACAGACATATAATAATATTGGGAAAGCAAAGATAGCTGTTATTGCTAAATAGTAAGCTACTAACTTCAGCTCTAATTGTATTTAAATTCAGTTAGGTTGTAACAAAAAGAAAAATTTGTCAACTAACAACTATTAAATTCTTACCATGAAATATTTTTTGACTTTTACAGTAGTTCTTCTTTCTCAATTTAGTATTGCCCAAAACGAAACTCCAAAAGACACGATTAAAACCGCCGAATTAAAAGAGGTTGTAGTAGGATCAAAAAAGAAAAGTATTGACCAAAGAGCTGATCGCACCATTTTTGATTTTTCGGAACAAAGTCATTTAAATTCGGGCTCTTTAATGGAAGGGCTTAAAAAATTACCGGGGTTAATCGTTTCTGATGTAGCCGGAATGATGTATCAAGGAAAACAATTGGAAGTATTTATGGATACTAGACCTTTAAACATTTATTCTAATGAACTAACTTCTTATTTAGAGAGTTTACCTGCAAATTCAATTGAAAAAGTAGAGATTATTACCCAGCCTGGAGCCGAATTTCCGGCTACGTCTGGAGGAGCAATCATTAATATTATAACGTCAAAAAATGCTAAAAAATACCTATCTGCCACTTATTCAAATGGCTATAGTTATACAAAATATGACCAATCGCGTCATCGATTAAATAATAGTTTGTTGTTAAATTCTAAGAATAAATGGTTTGGATGGCAAATTCAAGCGGGTCAAAATTATAATGAAGGATACCAACGAACTAATTTTAGAAATGAAAATGTAGTGTTGTCAAAAAATGTTTCCGATCGAATTAATCGTTTTTATTTCTTCAAAACTGGGTTAAAATTCGATTTTAAAAAAGACCGACTTTTAGTTAATTATGATTTTTCCACTTCAAATAATAATGCTTTAGTTGATGCAAGCGGAGTTGGTTTTCAATCGAGTGATAAAAGTAATAATGAACTGGATCGAAACGATGTAGCTATTAATTATCAAAAGCGTTTTACAGATAAGTCAAAAAAGTTAGATTTTAGATTTAATGCTAATTCCGTTAAGAATGATTTTGAATTGATGAATAGAACTTCAGGAAATTCTGTTTTAGATAATGGGTTTAACCAATTATTTTATCAGTTTAAAACCGATTATTCGCAAGATCTTTCAGTTTTAGATAAGACAAAATTTTCATCGGGTATATTAGCTGATAAATTAGAATTTGAAGCACTAAATTTAGGAATAACAAATTTAGATTACCAACGAACTACTTTATCTGCATATTCCGAATTTCAAACTTCTTACAACAAATTTGATTTCATTTTGGGTGGAAGATTAGAATCGTATTCAATCACAGGAAATACCGATTCAGCTAAATTAATTCCGTTTAAACAAACTCGTTTTTTTCCAAATGCAACGCTTCAATATAATATAATTCCGCAAGTTTTTGTAAATGCAAATTATAATAAAAAGATAAGTTTGCCGAATACATCTGCACTTAATCCAAATAATACCAGTTATCAAAATCCAAATGTGTCCATTTTTGGAAACCCAAACTTAGAACCAACTATTTTTGATAACTATGAAGTTAAAATTAGTGCCTTTGAGTACTTTTTTGTGAGCTATTCAAGAAGTGATGCCAATAATCAGGTAATGAACAGAATAATAGCAGATGGTAGTGGCGCTGCAAGTATTTCAGAAAATATTCCGCAAATAACGATTCATAATTTTAATTTTGGTTTACCCATTCCTTATATGTTGTTTACCAAAGGTTTAAAAGAAACGTTGAAATTTGATTTTAATCCCGATGAGATTAACTTTTTATATCTGTATGTAGGACATCAAAAACACATTTTACCAGATGTTGAAAGCAAAGGATTGTGGTTTTTTAATGCCATGTCGCAAATTGTTTTGCCAAGTAAAATTAAATTTACAGCAAATTATAATACGTCTTCTACCGGCGGAAATTATTACTATTTTGAAAACAGAGTGCCTTTTAGCCATCAGTTTGATGTTACTTTTGCTAAGAAATTTTTAGATAATAATTTATCGGTTTCTTTATATTGTAACGATATTTTTAATACTAATGAACAAGGATTTAACGCGTTAGGAACCAATTTAATTTATGAAAGTAAAAATGATTCAAGACGTATTGGTTTATCGTTAAATTATAAAATTCCTACAAAAAATAAATTAGCTAAAGAAGAAGGAATAATATTGAATAATGATAAAAAAGACGATCAGCCAGCCATCGGAAATTAGTCTAATTATTTAATATGTTCGCTCAAATCTTTTAAATGAACACGAAGTGCAATAACTGAAATGCTAATTTCCCAAAAAGAAATTCCTAATGAAATAAGCAAACTGAGTAAGCTTGCGCCAAAAATATAAATTCCAATGGTTTCTTGTCCAATATATAACAAAAGCATGGCAAAAACCGAAAGAAACAAGCACATAACACCAAAAAGCTGCATATAACGAATGAGCGTTAAGCGCAGGTTTAAATTTTTGATTTCCAATAAAATACTTTTGTTATGATTGTCTTCGTAACTCTTTTTTAAACTTCGAATTATTTGTGCAATGGTTAGAAACCGATTAGTGTAAGCCAATAAAATTAATGAAGTGGCCGAAAAAAGTAGGGCAGGAGTTTCTATTGATAGTGTCATGTTAATTTATTTTGTGGTTCAAATTTACAAAATATAAAGCTGCATATTAAAAAAAATCCTGACAGGTTTCAAGCCTATCAGGATTAAATTATATTCTGAATTAAGTTCGAAAAGACTTTTAATTATTTCAACGTTTCAAAACTACGTTTTACAAAAGCCGTTAATTCTTCACCTTTTAATAAGCCTTGCGAAATTTTTGCTAAATCTAGCGCTTGTTTTACTAACAATTCTTGTGCTGATTTATCTTCCGTTTGTAAAATGGTAGTGGCTAAAGTAGAGTTTGAATTTACGACCAAATTATACATGTCTGGGAAGTTGCCCATGCCAAACATGCCACCGCCGCCAGAAGCGCTCATTTCTTTCATTCTACGCATAAATTCGGGTTGTGTAATCATAAAAGGTGCAGCTTTGCTGTCCATTGGTTCTAATTGAACGGTATAATTTGCTTTTGGTACAATTGCCTCTAAAACCGATCTTAAGTTCGTTTGTTCGTCTTCACTTAATTTCGAAATTTGAACTTCCTCTTTTTCAATTAATTTATCAATATGATCGGCATCAACTCGAGCAAAAGTTAGGTTTTCATTATCAGCTTCTAATTTTTGAATTAAATGCGAAACAATTGGCGAATCTAGCAATAAGACTTGATACCCTTTTGCCTTTGCAATGTCGATATAACTGTGTTGCGTTTCCTTATTTGATGCATATAAAACAACAAGTTTTCCGTTTTTATCGGTTTGATTAGGTGCAAGTGTTTCCTTTAGTTCAGCCAAAGTGTAGTATTTTTCTTCAGTTGTTGGATACACTACAAAATCACCTGCTTTTTCATAAAATTTTGGTTCGGAAAGCATTCCATATTCCAATACAATTTTAATATCGTTCCATTTTTGTTCAAAATCTTCCCGATTTTCATTGAATAACGATTTTAATTTATCGGCAACTTTTCGGGTAATGTAATTTGAAATTTTCTTTACATTTCCATCGGCTTGCAAATAAGAACGCGATACATTCAACGGAATATCAGGTGAATCAATTACCCCTTTTAACATGCCTAAAAATTCGGGTACAATTCCTTCTACATTGTCGGTAACATACACCTGATTTTGGTACAATTGAATTTTATCTTTTTGCAATTGTAAATCGGCAGACATTTTAGGAAAATATAAAATTCCGGTCAAGTTAAATGGATAATCTACGTTCAAATGAATATTAAAAAGTGGTTCTTCAAATTGCATTGGATACAATTCGTGATAGAATTTTTTATATTCCTCATCGGTTAAATCCACTGGTTGTTTTGTCCATGCCGGATTTGGATTGTTGATGATGTTGTCAACTTCTTGATATTCTGTTTTATAATCTTCAGGAGCATCTTCTGGTTTTGGTAAAGCTTCTTGTTTGGTTCCAAATTTAATTGGAATGGGCATGAATTTGTTATACTTGGTCAATAACTCACGTATTTTGAAATCTTCTAAAAATTCTAATGAATCTTCTGCAATATGCAAAATTATTTCCGAACCTCTATCTGTTTTATCGTGAGGAACTAATGAAAATTCTGGACTTCCATCACAGGTCCAATGCGCCGCTGGTTCATCTTTGTAAGATTTTGTGATGATTTCTACTTTTGAAGCCACCATAAAAGCAGAGTAGAATCCTAGTCCAAAATGACCAATAACACCTGAATCTTTGGCAGAATCTTTATATTTCTCTAAAAATTCTTCCGCACCTGAAAAAGCAATTTGATTGATGTATTTTTCTACTTCATCAGCGGTCATTCCTAATCCTTGATCAATAATGTGTAATTTTTTACCTTCTTTATCGATTTTAATTTCAATCATTGGATTACCAAACTCTACTTTAGCTTCACCAATACTGGTTAAATGTTTTAATTTTAAAGTAGCGTCGGTTGCATTTGATACTAATTCACGAAGAAAAATTTCGTGGTCGCTATACAAGAATTTTTTGATTAAGGGAAAGATGTTTTCTACAGAAACGTTAATTTTTCCTGATGCCATTTTTTAAAATTTTAGTTAAACAATTATACTTTACACATACTTCAAAAGGAATACCAATTTTCATTTGGTGACAAATTGACATAATTTTTAATTATATCTTTGTAAAAAAAATTAAATGCTTAAAGCAGAAAATATATCTTTCTCCTATTTAAACGAAACAAATATTAAGAACATTTCTTTTTCTGTTTTAAAAGGTTCAAATTTTGCTATTATTGGCGAAAGTGGTTGTGGAAAAAGTACGCTGTTAAAAGTATTGTATGGTTTATATGATTTAAAGGGCGGAAATATTTTTTGGAATTCAATTGAAGTTCAAGGTCCAAAATATCATTTGATTCCTGGAATGCCTTTCATGAAATATCTAGCTCAAGATTTTGATTTAATGCCATTTATTTCTGTTGCCGAAAACGTAGGAAAGTATTTGTCTAATTTTTTTCCAGAAGAGAAACAAGCCAGAATTGAAGAATTGCTTGAAATTGTTGAAATGACCAATTATGCGAATACCAAAGCAAAGTTTTTAAGTGGCGGACAAATGCAGCGTGTTGCTTTGGCAAAAGTTTTAGCCCTTGAACCCGAAGTTTTATTGCTAGATGAGCCATTTAGTCATATTGATAATTTTAGAAAAAACAGTCTTCGTAGAAAATTGTTTGCTTATTTAAAACAAAAAAACATAACGTGTATTGTTGCAACTCATGACAGTACCGATGTGTTATCCTTTGCAGATGAAGTATTAATATTAAAAGACGGAGAAACAATCGCCATTGGTAAACCAAAAGAAATTTATAATCAGTTAAATGACAAAAATATTGCATCCCTTTTTGGCGATGTGAATGAATTTGTCTTTAAAGGAAAACAATATTTGGTTTATCCGCATCAGTTGAAAATTACTAACAATTCAGATCTAGTCGTCGAGGTGCTGTTTTCTTATTTTAGAGGTAATCAATACCTTATAGAAGCTAAATTTGAAAACCAAACTCTTTTTTTTGAAAGTGAAAAGGAATTGGAAACAGGAAGTAAGGTTTTTTTAACAATAACTAACGAGAATTAAATAATCCCAATTTAATTATTTCGTATTTTTGTACCCTAAAATTTAATTCGATAAAGCTATGTACCACTCAAAAATATCAGGATTAGGATATTATGTTCCCGAAAATATAGTTACTAATGATGACCTGTCAAAAATTATAGAAACTACTGACGAATGGATTCAAGAGCGCACAGGAATTCAAGAACGTCGACATGTAATTAGAGGAGAAGATACCACCACATCAATGGGGGTAAAAGCTGCTAAAATTGCAATTGAGCGTTCGGGTGTGGCTAAGGAAGATATTGATTTTGTCATCTTTGCTACCTTAAGTCCTGATTATTATTTTCCTGGACCAGGTGTTTTAGTGCAACGCGATTTGGGTTTGAGAACAGTTGGTGCATTAGATGTTCGTAATCAATGTTCGGGATTTGTGTATGCGATTTCAATAGCTGATCAATACATCAAAACCGGAATGTATAAAAATGTTTTAGTAATAGGTTCAGAACTTCATTCTACCGGATTGGACATGACTACTCGAGGAAGAGGCGTTTCTGTAATTTTTGGTGATGGAGCAGGTGCAGCGGTACTTTCAAGAGAAGAAGATTTGACCAAAGGAATTTTATCAACCCATTTGCATTCTGAAGGGCAACATGCTGAAGAATTAGCTTTAATTGCTCCAGGAATGGGAAAACGTTGGGTAACCGATATTATTGCCGATAATGATCCTAATGATGAAAGTTATTTTCCATATATGAATGGACAATTCGTATTTAAAAACGCGGTTGTTCGTTTTAGTGAAGTAATTAATGAAGGCTTACAAGCGAATGATTTGCAGGTTTCCGATATAAATCTTTTGGTACCACATCAGGCTAATTTTAGAATTTCCCAATTTATCCAACAGAAGTTCCGTTTAACCGATGATCAGGTTTTCAATAATATTCAAAAATATGGAAATACCACTGCAGCTTCTATTCCAATTGCGTTAACCGAAGCTTGGGAACAAGGTAAAATTAAATCGGGTGATTTAGTGGTGCTGGCTGCTTTTGGTTCAGGGTTTACTTGGGGAAGTGTGATTATTAGATGGTAAAATTAGAGAATAGAATTAAGAAAATAGAATATAGAAATAAGAAACAGAATATAGATAAAAGCATTCAATTTTTTTTGAGTGCTTTTTTAATTTTTATCCAAAAAACTAATCACTATTTACGAATCGCTAATTACTATTTATTATCTTTGCGCGTTCTTAAAAACAGGTAAAAATGACATTACATTACACTTTAACATTGCACATCCAAAAAGCGGTTCAGGAATTATTCGATTTAGCGATTGAAAAAATTGAATTTCAGGCTACTAGGAAAGATTTTGAAGGTGATATAACTATGGTCGTTTTTCCGTTGGTAAAAGCATTAAAAGGCAATCCGGTTGAAATTGGAACTCAAATAGGAAATTACTTAGTAGCAAACGTAAATGAAGTGGCTAAGTTCAATGTAGTAGGAGGGTTTTTAAACATCGTGATTTCGGATGCTTTTTATGTAGCATTTTTCAATGCAATTAAAAACGACGAAATGTTTGGATTTGTAGCGCCAAAAGAAGGAGATAAGGCGGTTATGGTTGAATATTCTTCGCCAAATACCAACAAACCATTGCATTTAGGACATATTCGTAATAATTTATTAGGTTATTCAGTTGCCGAAATTATTAAAGCTTCTGGAAAGAAAGTTTATAAAACACAAATCGTCAACGATAGAGGAATTCACATTTGTAAATCGATGTTGGCTTGGCAAAAATTCGGAAACGGACAAACGCCAGAATCAACAGGATTGAAAGGTGATAAATTGGTTGGGAATTTCTACGTTGAATTTGACAAACAGTACAAGAAAGAAATTTCAGAATTAATCGCTCATGGTAAAACCGAAGAAGAAGCAAAAAAACTAGCACCTTCTATTTTAGAAGTACAACAAATGCTTTTAGATTGGGAAAATGGAAAGCCAGAAGTTATTGCACTTTGGAAAACCATGAACCAATGGGTGTATGATGGTTTTGAACAAACATACAAAAACCTTGGCGTAAATTTTGACAGCTATTATTACGAATCAAACACGTATTTGCTTGGAAAAGAAGTAGTACAGTTTGGTTTAGAAAAAGGCATTTTTGAGAAAGATCCTGATGGTTCAGTTTGGATTGATTTAACTGCGGATGGTTTAGATCGAAAAATCGTACTTCGTTCAGACGGAACAGCGGTTTACATGACGCAAGACATTGGAACAGCGATCCAACGTGTGAAAGATTTTTCAGATGTGGGCGGAATGGTGTATACCGTTGGAAACGAGCAAGATTATCATTTCAAAGTGTTATTCTTAATCTTGAAAAAGTTAGGATTTGATTGGGCAGATAGTTTGTATCATTTGTCGTATGGAATGGTAGAATTGCCTTCAGGAAAAATGAAATCGCGTGAAGGAACTGTAGTAGATGCGGATGATTTAATGGCAGAAATGACTACTACTGCACAAACTATTTCAGAAGATTTAGGAAAACTGGATGGTTATTCAGATGCCGAAAAAGCGATATTGTTCAAGACAATTGGTTTAGGTGCATTAAAATATTACATATTGAAGGTAGATCCGAAAAAGCAAATGATGTTCAACCCTGAAGAATCAGTTGATTTTGCAGGAAATACGGGACCATTTATTCAATATACCTATGCCCGAATTCAATCTATTTTACGAAAAGCAGATTTTGATACTTCAATTTCAATTTTGGGATTAGAACTACATGAAAAAGAAAAAGAATTGATCAAACAAGTGCAACTATTTCCTGAAGTTATTCAAAACGCTGCTGAGAGTCATAGTCCAGCATTGATTGCTAATTATACGTATGATTTGGTTAAGGAGTTCAACTCGTTCTATCAGCAAGTTTCGATTTTAGGCGAAGAAAATCACAATAAAAAAGTGTTTAGAGTACAGTTGTCAAAATCAGTAGGAAATACCATTAAAAACGCTTTTCAGTTGTTAGGAATTGAAGTTCCTGAACGAATGTAAATTGAGTAGGGAGTTTGTAGTTTGGAATTTAAAAAATTGGAATTTTATTAAATGAACACATCAAAATATTTTATTCAGGCATTATTGGTAGTGGTTTTCTCAACCCTATCTTTTATTGTTTTTAAAGAATTTTTACCCAAGAAAATTTTTCCAGAAAGCACGGTCAACTCTAAAAACGTAGTGGTTGATAGTTTGTTGCTTGAAGCTATTGCCGAAGAGGGTGCTCTAAAAGAAAAATACACGTTGTCAAATAAAATCATAGATTTTAAAGTAGTAAACGGAATAAAATTTCCTGATGAAACATTTGAAGAATATCAAGGAAACCAATATTTAGTTACTTTTTTCGAAAAATTATATCAATTAGAAACCAAAAAACAAGGAAATGTTCGCATAGCCTATTTTGGAGATTCGATGACCGATGGTGACTTAATTGTGAAAGATTTTAGAACGTATTTACAAGAGCGTTTTGGCGGAAAAGGCGTTGGTTTCGTTAATATTACTTCTGAATCAGCCAGCTCAAGAAGTTCAATTACACACGAGTTTTCGGCAAATTGGAAAACACAATCTTATTTAAAAATAAAACGCCCTTCAAGAGCTTTTGGTGTTAACGGACATGTATTTTTTGCCAATGATACTTCAAATATAGCTTGGGTAAAATTCAAAGCAACAAAAACTAAATTTGCAACTGAATTGTACAGACCAACATTATTCTATGGTAGTTCTTCAAATAAAATCGGAAAAGTGTTTTGTTCGGCTGTTGATACCATTGGAAAAAAGTTATATCCTAATTCACTTTTGAACACCTTGACATTGTCTGAAGGTTCACTCAAAAACTTAAAAGTTAATTTTTCAAAATCCGATTCAATTCCTTTTTACGGAGTTAATTTTGATGATGGAAAAGGGGTTCATGTTGATAATTTTTCGAATAGAGGAAATTCGGGATTACCACTTGGAACTTTTGATACCGCTACTTTGAAGGCGTTTCATGTAAAATTAGATTATGATTTAATCGTCTTACAATATGGAGCGAATGTTTTGAATTATGGTACCAAAGACTATACTTGGTATGAAAAACGCATGACTAAAGTGGTTCAACATTTGAAAGAGTGTTTTCCGGGAGTGTCAATTTTAATTATTTCAACAGCCGATAAATCAACAAAATATGATTTAGAAATGAAAACAGATTCGGCAGTTGTGCCTTTAAATATGGCTCAAAAAAGATATGCTATCAAATCAGAATCAAGTTTCGTTAATTTATATACTTTAATGGGAGGTAAAGGTTCAATGGTTCAATGGGTAGAAGCAGTTCCAGCAAAAGCAAATAAAGATTATACCCATTTTAATCATCGTGGAGCAAAAGAAGTGGCTAATATTATTTATAGTCAAATTAACCAAGGATACGAAACGTATAAAAATTTACGAAAAAAACGTAAACCAATCACGCCCATAAAAAAAGAAGCTATTATCATCAAAAACGATTCTATACATGAAGAATAGCATAATAGTATTTTTATTTTTATTGACTTCCTTCAGTTTTGCGCAAGAAGTAGATTCTACTTTTGTAGTGATTGACTCAACAATTGTTGATTCGGCTGAGGTTACGTTTGATAAAAATGATATACAAAACACTAGTGCCCTAGTCGCTTTTTATGAACGATTGTATCAATTAGAACAAACAAAACAAGGTAATTTAAATATCGTACATATCGGAGATTCGCACATTCAAGCCGATTTATTTACCGCTCGAATGCGAAACAAAATGCAAGATGCTTTTGGAAATGCAGGTTTTGGGTTTACGTTTCCTTACAGTGTTGCAAAAACCAATAATAGTGCACCCGTTCGATTTACCGCATCGGGTGATTTTCAAAGTGTTCGAAATTTATATGCAGATAACACAAAACCGGTTGGTTTAAGCGGAATTGCTTTGGAAACCAAATCAAATAATTTTTCAATACAATTAGAAGTTAAAGATCCAAAATATCATTTTACCAGTTTAAAAATTATTACGCCGCAAAACACTGATTTATTTGATGTTTCGGTTTCCAGTAAAAATACAATCATTGAAACAAAAGTACCTAAACGAGTAACTCATAAAGTTAAGCCTGGCGAAGTATTAGGCGGAATTGCCGATAAATACAATGTTTCTTTAAAAGCCTTAAAAAAAGCAAATGGGTTAAAAAGCGATATGATTCGGGATGGAAAAACACTAACAATTCCCTCTAAGAAAACGCAACCTAGATTTGTTACTAAGACAACTTTTTTACCAATTGATTTAAATACAAAGTTGTTGTCTCATGACTATTTTTCAGATAAAACATTGGATAAAATCACAATTATTGCCAATCAAAATACCAATGATTATGCCTTGAATGGGTTAATTTTAGAAAATAATTCAGCTGGAATTATATACAGCGGCATTGGGGTTAATGGTGCTAAATGCGCTGATTATAATAAATTTCCGTTGTTTTTCGAGCAATTACCTGCATTGCAACCCGATTTAATTGTTATTTCTTTAGGAACTAATGAAAGTTTTGATAAGCAAACGGCAGATCAATATTTTTCTCAATTAGATCAAATGATTGCCTCAATTAAATTCAAAACACCGCTGGCAACTATTTTAGTTACAACCCCACCGCCATCAGTTTTACATAGAAAGTATACCAATACTTTTATTGTAGATTATGCACAAAAAATAAAATCAAGAGCGCATACTACTGGTTATGCAGTTTGGGATCTATTTGAAGTTTTTGGCGGAAATAAAAATATTTTTAAAAATGCTGCAAAAGGATTAATGGCGCGAGATAAAGTGCATTATTCCAAAATTGGTTATGAGAAACAAGCCGATTTATTTTTTGAAGCCTTTTTACAATCGTATGAATTATATAAATCAACAAAATAGTTGTGATAGCACTTTTTTCAATACAAAATTGGTTTACTGAAACCTTTGGAACTATAACGTTAGATACCGTAAGAAATTGGTTTATTTATAATCCAAAAGAGCCTTTGTTGTTTAATTCGGGCTTGTTTTTAGGTTTATTTATCGTTTTTTACACGATTTATATTTCTCTACAAAATACGTTTTATAAGCGACTGGTTTATGTAATTGCATTTTCATTATTTTTCTATTATAAATCAAGTGGAGTTTACTTTTTATTATTAATTGCTTCTTCTGTAGTAGATTATAATTTGGGTAATTTGGTACACCGAACTACAAATGTTTTTTATAAAAAAGTGTGTTTAGCGTTTAGCGTTATTTTAAACCTTGGCTTTTTAGGCTATTTTAAATATACTAATTTCGCAATTGACACCTACAATTCGGTTTCGGGAGCAAATTTTGCGTTTCAAAAAATCATACTTCCCGTTGGAATTTCGTTTTATACATTTCAATCAATTAGTTACATCATTGAAGTGTATCGCAAGGAGATTGAACCTACCAAACACTATGTCGATTATTTGTTTTTTGTGTCTTTCTTTCCCCAGTTAGTTGCTGGGCCAATTGTAAGAGCGAAAGATTTTTTACCTCAAATTTATCAGAAATTAAATATTACCAAAGAAGAGGTAAATAGAGCTTTATTGTTAATTATTGGAGGTTTGCTAAAGAAAACTGTAATTTCAGATTATATCTCTATAAATTTTGTAGACCGTGTTTTTGATGCACCTTCTAGTTATACGGCTTTTGAAAATTTAATGGCTTCTTATGGTTATGCCATCCAAATATATTGTGATTTTTCTGGATATTCAGATATGGCCATTGGGGTTGCATTATTATTAGGGTTTAAATTACCAACCAACTTCAGAACTCCCTATCAATCAGCTTCGATTACCGAGTTTTGGCGCAGATGGCATATTTCATTATCGACTTGGTTAAAAGACTTCTTGTACATTTCAGTAGGGGGAAATAGAAAAGGAACTTTTGCTGGGTTTTTATTTCCTGCATTGTTCTTTTTTATATTGATTTTATGGAGCATTTCATTTATTGGAACAAGTCATGTTCCATTATATATTTCGGTAGGAAGTGCTATTGCTTTTGTAATGACTTTTTTGCTTTCAAAAGACAAAAAACGAACGATGTTTACCAATGTAAATCTTTTAACTACTATGTTACTTGGAGGATTGTGGCATGGAGCTAGTTTACGCTTCATAATTTGGGGAGCTCTGCACGGAATTGCCTTAGCGGTTCATAAAATAGTTTTGGAATATTTTCCAACAAAAAACAATGCAAAAAAGAATCTATTTAGTTTAATTTGGACGGCAATTGCAGTGTTATTGACTTTTCATTTTGTAACATTTTGCTGGATTTTCTTCCGAGCAAAAGATTTTGTAACAGCAATTGAAGTCATTCAAAATATTAGTAAAGTTACTTTTGACTTGGATCAATGGATGGTGATTATATCAGGATATAAAAATGTGTTTTTATTGATGGCTATCGGATTTATTTGGCATTTTCTTCCTGAAAAATTGGTTAACTTGATGCAAAATACGTTCAAGGCGCTACCGTTGCTTTTAAAAGCGGTAGTTTTAGGATTTGTTTTTTGGGTAGTTTATGCTACTGCTTCAGCTGGTCCGCAACCGTTTATTTATTTTCAGTTTTAAGTAACATTTGATACACTTCCTGTTTTATAAATAAATTAAATTTGTTGAAAATATATTATGAAACAAATTTTATTTACAAATTGGCACGCCATGCGATTCATTCGATTAGCATTTGCCTTATTTCTATTTGTTCAAGCTTATGAAACTCAGGAATGGTTTTTAGTTGCTTTTGGAGTCTTCTTTTTAATTCAAGCCATTTTTAACACAGGTTGTGGTGCAATTGGATGTCAAATTCCTAAGAAACTTTAAATTCCTAAAGTGATTTATAAATTAACAAAAAAATAAGAGTACCCTATTAAAAATTATTTATATTTGTGTGTAGAAAAATAATAATAACAATTAAAAACTATAAAAAATGAAAAAATTAGTTTCAATTATGGCAGTTGCTGCTTTTATGTTTTCAATGACAGTTAATGCACAAGAGCCAAAGCAAAAAGCAAAAAAAGAAACAGCAAAAACTGAAAAGTCTTGTACAACTGCAGAAAAAAAATCGTGTGGTTCTGAAGCAAAATCAGGTGGATGTTGTGCGTCTAAAAAAGCTGCTGAGAAAAAATCAGAATAGTTTTACACTAAATAAATTCTTAAAGCCTCGATTATCGAGGCTTTTTTGTTAAGAACAAGTTTTAATTAATAAACGCTTATTTATTTCAATCATCCATTACCAAGTGGTGCTTGATGGAAGATATTTTGAGAAAATTTGGAATAAAAGATTAAATTATATAAATTAGCTTCTTAATATAAAAATATTGAAACATGAGAAAGCTTAAATTGATTCCTATTTTAGCATTGTTATATTTATTAAATGTTGCCTCAATGTGCTCCAGTGATGATAATTCAAACACATCGGCTGATCCAACACCAGTGATCAATACAGCAACTTCTGGAACATGGAGAATTACATTATATGAAGACAATGGAGTAAATGAAACAAATAATTATGCGAATTATATTTTTACTTTTAATTCTAATGGTGTTTTAACTGCAGCTAACACTACAAGTTATAATGGAACTTGGTCGGTTACAGCAAGTAATTCAAATGATGATAGTCAGGATGATTTAGATTTTAATATTGCCTTTCTTGCTCCCGCTCCCAATGCCTTTACAGATGATTTAACCGATGATTGGGATATTGTTAGTTATACGGCTACCAGAATTCAATTGATTGATGTAAGTGGCGGTAATGGAGGTACAGATTATTTGACTTTTGAAAAAAATTAGTCAATAAAAAATAGTAAAAAAACCAGCTTTTTAGCTGGTTTTTTTATTTAAAACAAACCTGTTTTCGCACTTTGCATCTTTCTAACTTTATGTTATCTTTGCAATTCATTACACAAAATCAGAATTATGTTTGATAATTTAAGCGATAAGTTAGATAAAGCCCTTCATCTATTAAAAGGTCATGGTAAAATTACAGATGTTAATGTTGCCGATACTTTAAAAGAAGTACGAAGAGCTTTATTAGATGCCGACGTGAACTTCAAAATTGCTAAAGATTTTACCACTCGTGTAAAAGATAAAGCTATTGGAGAAAACGTACTAACTACTTTACAACCAGGACAATTAATGGTTAAAATCGTTAAAGACGAATTGACCGAATTAATGGGTGGTGATGCCGCTGGAATTAATCTTTCAGGAAATCCTTCTGTGATTTTAATGTCGGGTTTACAGGGTTCTGGTAAATCGACTTTTTCGGGTAAATTAGCTAATTTTCTAAAAACCAAAAAGAATAAAAAACCGTTATTAGTAGCTTGTGATATTTATCGTCCTGCGGCAATTAATCAGTTGCATGTAGTAGGAGGACAAATAGGTGTTGAAGTGTATTCAGAACCCGAGAATAAAAATCCGGTTGAAATAGCTCAAAACGCCATCAAACATGCAAAAGCAAATGGTTTTAATGTGGTTATCGTCGATACTGCAGGTCGTTTAGCAGTTGATGAAGAAATGATGAACGAAATTGCTAACGTTCATAAAGCCATTCAGCCCGAAGAAACGCTATTTGTGGTTGATGCCATGATGGATAACATCCAAGCAGGGCGCAAAAAGTCCATTGGCAAAAATAATGTAGCAAAAGATACCAAAGCTAAGAAACACTTGTTGGCATGAACTGCGAACAAG
>CAISYO010000284.1 GCA_903889745.1 uncultured Bacteroidota bacterium
GTCAACCATTTGTAATTTTTTCATCTTCCTAATCTAATTAAGTCAAGCAAAAGTAAGAAATTCTGCTTACATTTTTTGAGTTCCATAAAAGAAACGTAATTTAGCGACATAAATTAGTACTATGTCATTTATTTATAACTTTATACTACTTTTTGCTTCGCAGCTTTTAAAGATTTTGGCACCTTTTAATCCAAAATTAAACTTGTTTGTAGAAGGAAGAAAATCGGTTTTTGAAACGTTGAAAAATAAAATTCAAGCAACCGATAAAACAATTTGGTTTCATGCCGCTTCTTTAGGAGAATATGAACAAGGTTTGCCAGTAATTGAAGCAATTAAGCAACACTTTCCAAATCATAAAATTGTACTTACTTTTTTTTCGCCTTCGGGATATGAAGTTCGAAAAAACAATACGATTGCTGATGTTACGGTATATTTGCCTTTGGATACGATTTCCAATGCAAAACAATTTGTACAAATGGTGCATCCCGAAATGGTATTTTTTATCAAGTATGAATTTTGGCCTAATTATCTCAGGGAACTAAAAAATCAAAATATTAACACCTATTTAATCTCCGGAATTTTTCGCGAAAAGCAACTCTTTTTTAAATGGTATGGCGGATTTTACAGAAAAGCATTACACACTTTTGATTACTTTTTTGTTCAGAATGAAGGTTCAAAGACACTTTTAAAAAGTATAGGTTTTACCAATGTAAAAGTTTCTGGCGATACCCGTTTTGATCGCGTGGTTTCTATTTTAGAACGTGATAATACATTAGATTTTATTGAGCAGTTTAGAGATTCCTCGACATCGCTCGGAAAGACAAAAATGGTTGTAATTGGCAGTTCTTGGCCTAAAGACGAAGAACTACTCGTCAATTATATTAATCAGAGTTCGGATGATGTAAAATTTATCATTGCGCCACACAACATAGATAAAAATCAAATTTTAAATCTTAAAAATCAAATTTCTAATAAAACGATTTTATTTTCTGAAAAAGATAATGTTGATCTATCAAATTATGCTGTTTTCATCATTGATACCATCGGAATTTTAACCAAAATTTATTCCTATGCAGACATTGCTTATGTAGGTGGTGGTTTCGGAAATCCTGGCGTGCACAATATTTTAGAACCGGCTACGTTTGGAATTCCAGTGGTGATTGGTCCAAATTATTCGCATTTTTCAGAAGCAACGGCTTTAGTAAATTTAGAAGGTTGTCTGACTATTCAAAATCAAACCCAATTGAATGAGGCGTTCGATCTATTACTTCAAAACGAAGACGAACGACTCGAAAAAGGACATATTTGCAGCACATTTGTTCAAATGAATAAAGGAGCGACACAAACTGTTATGTTACATATTGGTTAGTAGTTCGTCCAATTAAACCAACCCAGCCCTTTTCAACAAAGCCTCCACTTTCGGTTCCTGTCCTCTGAATTTTTTATACAATTCCATTGGTAATTCGGTGCCGCCTTTTGAAAGTACGTTGTCTTTGAATTTGGTTGCTACTTCTGTATTGAAAATACCTTTTTCTTGGAAATACGCAAAGGCATCGGCATCTAAAACTTCTGCCCATTTGTAGCTGTAATATCCCGAAGAATAACCGCCTTGAAAAATATGCGAAAACGACGTACTCATGCAATTTTCGGCTACGTCTGGATATAAACTTGTGCCTTCCATTGCTTGTTTTTCAAAGGCTTTCACATCGTCAATAGTTTGCGATTTTCCATGATAGGTCATGTCTAAAATCCCGAAACTTAATTGGCGCAACGTTGCCATTCCTTCTAAGAAACTTGCACTTTCTTTGATTTTTTCAACGTATTGTTGCGGAATAATTTCTCCCGTTTCAAAATGTTTCGCAAACAAAGCCAATGCTTCGGGTTCGTAGCACCAGTTTTCCATCACTTGACTGGGTAATTCCACAAAATCCCAATACACCGAAGTTCCTGATAAACTTGGATATGTTGTGTTAGCTAACATGCCATGTAATGCGTGTCCAAATTCGTGAAACAATGTAGTTACTTCATTAAAAGTTAATAATGAAGGCTTCGTTTCGGTTGGAGGAGTAAAATTACAAACGATAGAAACATGAGGTCTTTCGTTGATTCCGTCTTTTATATATTGAGGTTTAAATGACGTCATCCAAGCGCCATTTCGTTTTCCTTTTCTTGGAAAAAAATCGGAATAGAAAATGGCTACTAGTTCGTGAGATCCCCTACTGCTAGGGGATAATACTTCAAAAGTTTGTACCTCTTCATGATACTTGTCAATATCAAAAACTTCTTTGAAGGTGATTCCGAATAGTTTTTCAGCGATGGTGAAAGCTCCATTTAACACATTTTCCAATTTGAAATAGGGTTTTAATAACTCATCATCCAAACTGAATAATTTTTGTTTCAATTTTTCTGAATAGTAGGCACCATCCCATTTTTCTAATTGATCAATTCCGTCTAATTCTTTTGCGAAGGCGGTCAATTGAGCAAATTCTTTTTCAGCAGCAGGTTTTGCTTTTTCCAATAAATCATTCAAAAACGATTGTACGTTGTTTGGATTTTGCGCCATTCGTTCCTCTAAAACAAAATGCGAATGCGATTCATAACCTAATAAATTAGCACGTTTATGACGCAATTCTACAATTCGTTTTACATTTTCTTTGTTATCAAATTCATTATTTTGAAACGATTTTTTACCAGCAGCAATGGTGATTTCTTTTCGTAATTCACGATTGTCTACATAAGTCACAAAAGGTAAATAACTTGGAAAGTCTAAAGTGAAAATCCAACCTTCTAAATTTTTTGATTTTGCCAAACTTGAAGCCATTTCTTTTGCTCCGGCAGGCAAACCTTTTAAATCAGCTTCTTTAGTAATATGTAATTGATAATTATTAGTTTCGGCTAACACATTTTCACCATAAGTTAATTTTAGTTTGGCCAATTCAGTATCAATTTCACGAAGTTTTACTTTATCTGCTTCATTAAGTAAGGCACCATTTCTAGAAAATCCTTTGAATTTTTTATCGAGTAAAGTCGCTTGTTCGGTGGTTAAATCAAAGGAATCTTTTTGATCATAAAAGGACTTGATGCGTTTAAATAAATTTTCATTTAGCGCAATATCATTACTAAATTCGGTTAATAACGGTGAAACTTTTTGAGCAATTTTTTGCATTTCGTCACAGGTTTCCGCCGAATTCAAATTGAAGAAAATGGAGGATAAACGATCTAAAGCTGCTCCTGCAAAATCTAAAGCTTCAATAGTATTTTCAAATGTTGGCGCTTCTGAATTGATTGCAATAGCATTAATTTCATTTCGTGCAATTTCAATGGTTTTCTCGAAAGCAGGTTTATAATCGGATAATGAAATTTTACTAAATGGTGCTGTTGTATATTTTGATGTAAAAGGTGCTAAAAAAAGTGTCATAAAATTTGTTTTATCCGATAAAGTGTTTATATTTGTCGATGAAATGTCGATAAATTCCCTTTTTTACCCCAAATTAAAGAAGTTAATTTTATTAGAGTAGTTTGATTTATGTAAATAGAAATCCCAAATTAACGTTTGGGATTTTTTATTTTAAGTTTTCAGAAGCTTTTAAAACGGCTAATTTCAGTCCTTCTTTGTAGGCTAAAATTTTGTCTAAAACGCATTTATCTGCACTTCCAATGATTTGAGCGGCTAATATTCCGGCGTTTTTTGCGCCGTTTAGTGCAACAGTTGCCACAGGAACGCCGCCTGGCATTTGTAAAATAGATAAAACAGAATCCCATCCATCAATTGAATTACTCGATTTTACAGGAACTCCAATAACTGGAAGAGGCGACATAGAAGCAACCATTCCAGGTAAATGAGCCGCACCACCAGCACCAGCAATAATTACTGAAATACCTCTTTCGTGTGCATTTTTACTGAAATCAAATAATTTTTCAGGTGTTCTGTGTGCCGAAACAATATCAACTTCGGTTTCAATATCAAATCCTTTTAAAATGTCGATGGCTTCTTGCATTACCGGCATATCCGAAATGCTTCCCATGATAATAGCTACTTTACTCATATGTTTTATTTATTTAACACGAATTCCACTAATTTACACCAATTAATTCGTGGTAATTCGTGAAATTGTTTTTTATTTTTCTTCACTAATAACTCTTATACTATTCTTTACTTCTTCCGCAATTTTTCTGGCTGCTGCCATGTTTTCATTTACAATTGTAACGTGTCCCATTTTTCGGAAAGGTCTTGTTTCTCTTTTTCCATAAATGTGTGGTGTTACGCCATCAATTGCCATGATTTTCTCTATGTTTTCGTAAACTACTTGTCCAGAATAACCTGCTGACCCAACCAAATTTACCATAATTCCTGCAACTTTACTACTCGTATTTCCTAATGGTAAATCTAAAATCGCACGTAAATGGTTTTCAAATTGGGAAGTGTAACTTGCTTCAATTGAATAATGACCCGAATTGTGTGGTCTTGGAGCTACTTCGTTTACTAAAATTTCATCATCTTCGGTTTGGAACATTTCTACAGCTAATAAACCCACGTGATTGAAAGCTTCAGAAACTTGTAAGGCAATTTCTGTTGCTTTTTGTGCTACTGTTTCATCGATACGAGCCGGACAAATTACATATTCCACTTGATTGGCTTCGGGATGAAATTCCATCTCAACTACGGGATAGGTTTTAACTTCACCAGAAACCGAACGCGCTACAATGACTGCCAATTCATTTTTGAACGGAACCATTTCTTCGGCAATGCATTCTACATCGGGTAAATTTATCAAGTCTAATGCTGAACGACAAATTTTTACACCATTTCCATCGTAACCAAATTGAGCACATTTCCATACAAACGGAAATTCTAATTCGTCTTTTGCAATAGTAGTTCTCAAATCATTTAAATCTACAAATCGTTGGTGAGGCGAAGTGGGAATATTATTTGCAACGTAATAATCTTTTTGTTTTCCTTTGTTTTGAATCAAACGTAAGGTTTTTGGTGAAGGGTAAATAGGTAATCCTTCTGCTTCTAATTGATCTAAAGCATCTAAATTTACATTTTCAATTTCGATAGTTAATACATCTACTTTTTTTCCAAAATTATACACCGTGTCAAAATCCATCAAACTACCTTTGAAAAATTCGTTACAACTCAATCGGGCTGGCGCTTCATCACTTGGTTCCAATACGAATGATTGAATATCAAATTTTCGGGTTTCGGTCAAAAGCATTTTACCCAATTGCCCTCCGCCTAAAATTCCTAATTTAAAATCAGAAGAAAAATAGTTCATTTGTTGTAGTTGTTGTTTGCGCAAAGATAAGAGTAAGAATTTAGATTTCAGAATTTAGCATTCAGAAAATATTACTTGTTGAGTTTTTTTAGTAAATTTCTAGTTGCGGCTTGATAGGCTGCCGAATGATTTACATAATCTTGTTCGATGATAATTTTTAATTCATCATGCACCCAATTGTATTTTTTCCCTAACATAAATAGCGCTCGCATGGCATACACTTTTGCGGCTACTTTTTCGTTTTGAATTAATCGGTCAAGTAAAGCTTCTATTAAAAGATGTTCTTGTTCTTGCGTTAACGAAATACCGTTTTTTCTATGGTTACTTTTGGATAAAAACAAGCAAATTTTCGTCGCAGGTCTAATGGCCGAATCGTCTTTTAATTTAGGTAACACTTCGCAAAACAAATCGAGATAAGGAACAAAAACCTTTATCTTTTTTTCGCAAACCAATTCTAAACTCCAAAACGCCTTTACATGATTTTTATCAGAAGTATCGAAAGCAATTTGAACGAAACAACTTAGCATATCCAAATTCCGAAGAATATATTTGCTCAACTGCTCACGACTTTTTCGATGTGCAGTACTTTGGTCAATTTTCGATACTAATTCGGTTTTCATTTTGTAAATATACCAAATTTGCAAAAAAGTCAAAATAGTTAGTTTGAAATCCTTACTACTTCATTAAATTTGTTTTTTATTTTTAAAATCAACAGTTAGTGATACAATTACACGATAAAAAATTTGAGATTTTCATTGCCGAAGAAGAAATTAATTTTGCACTTGAAGCCATTGCAAAACAAATTGAAGCTGATTTTTTTGACGATGTGCCTGTTTTTATCGGTGTGTTGAACGGTTCTTTTATGGTGGTTTCCGATTTGCTAAAAAAATACAACCAACCTTGTGAAGTTTCTTTTGTAAAAATGGCTTCTTATGAAGGAACTCAAACAACTAATGAGGTAAAACAATTAATTGGAATCAATCAAAATTTAGAAGGTCGTTCCGTAATTATCGTAGAAGATATTGTAGATACGGGTCATACTATTGAAGAATTAAAAGCAATATTTAAATCACATAATGTAAAACATTTTAAAATAGCCACTTTGTTTTTAAAACCCGAAGCCTATAAAAAGGACATCAAATTAGATTATGTAGGAATTCGTATTCCGAATAAATTCATTGTTGGCTATGGATTAGATTATGATGGATTAGGTCGAAATTTAAAAGATGTATATCAATTATCTGAGTAAAGAAAATAGAATAAAGACTAAAATTTATAAACAAAACGTAACAATGATTAATATCGTATTATTTGGGAAACCAGGAGCAGGAAAAGGAACACAAGCCGAATTTTTAAAAGACAAATATAATTTAGTGCATTTATCTACGGGTGATATTTTTAGGTTCAATATTAAAAATGATACAGAACTAGGAAGATTAGCCAAAACATTTATGGATAAAGGTGATTTAGTGCCCGATGCTGTAACCATTCAAATGCTGCAAAGTGAAGTAGATAAGAATCCACAAGCTGCCGGTTTTTTATTTGATGGTTTTCCTAGAACTATTGCACAAGCAGAAGCGTTAGATGCTTTTTTAGCTAGCAAGAATGAAGAAATTACGGCTACTGTTGCCTTAGAAGCTGATGATAATATTTTAGTGACACGTTTATTAGAAAGAGGAAAAACTTCGGGAAGACCAGACGATCAAGATGAAGAAAAAATCAGAAATCGTTATGATGAATACAATCAAAAAACGGCACCTTTGATGGATTATTACACAGCTCAACATAAATTTTATGCTGTAAATGGAATTGGTTCTATAGCAGAAGTTACCGAAAGATTAAGTTTGGTATTGAATCAATTTTAATCTAAAAATTAAGCTATCAAGATAAATTTCGAGCATTCAATTTTTTTTTAGATATTTGCAAACAGAAAAGGAGCTATTTCCGAAATCGGGACGTAAGCTCTTTTTTTGTAATTTTACACTATGGAAATTTTAATTATACTTTTTTTAATTCTTTTAAACGGTGTCTTCTCAATGTCTGAAATTGCATTGATTTCTGCAAGAAAAAATCGGTTAGAAACGGCAGCAAAAAAAGGAAATAAAAATGCAAAAGCCGCATTAGATTTAGCTAATTCTCCTAATGAATTTTTATCAACTGTTCAAATCGGGATAACCCTGATTGGTATTTTAACAGGTATTTATTCGGGAGATAAAATTACGAACGATGTTCAAAATTTTGTCGCCACATTTGAAGCATTAAGTCCGTATTCAAATTCAATTGCAGTAGGAATTGTAGTTGTAACATTAACTTTTTTCTCTTTGGTTTTAGGTGAATTATTGCCAAAACGTATTGGTCTTAATTATCCCGAAGGAATTGCAAAAGCAGTGGCTTATCCTATGAAAATTGTTTCAACAGTCACTATGCCTTTTATTTGGTTACTAACCACTTCAACTGATTTCTTGTTGAAAATGTTACAAATAAAACCCACGGCAGACGGTAAAGTAACAGAAGAAGAGATTAAAGCCATCATCAAAGAAGGAACCGAAGTAGGTGAGGTTCAGGAAATTGAACAAGATATTGTAGAGCGTGTGTTTCATATTGGCGATCGTAAAGTAAATTCATTAATGACGCATCGAAGTGATATTGTTTATTTATCACTTGAAGATTCTAAAGAAGAAATTAAAGCAAAAGTAATCGACGAGTTGCACTCGGTTTATCCTGTTTGTGAAGATAATTTAGATAATGTTATCGGTTTAGTATTGCTAAAAGACTTGTTTGTAAGTTTTGAATCAGGACAATTTGATTTGAAATCTATTACCAGAGAACCTGTTTATTTAATTGAACAAACTTCGGCATATAAAGCTTTGGAGAATTTTAAAACCTCTAAATTACATTATGCTTTTGTAGTTGATGAACACGCTATTTTTCAGGGCGTAATTACCTTAAATGATATTTTAGAAGCCTTAGTTGGCGACGCGTCTGATTTTGATGATGACGAATACAAATTAGTGTCTAATGAAGATGGTACTTGGTTAGTTGACGGACAATATTCATTACACGATTTCTTAACTTTCTTCGATTTAGACGAATTGATTAATGATTATGAAGTAACTACAGTAAGTGGTTTTTTTATCACAGAACTGGGAAATATTCCTAATCAAGGCGAAAAAATAATTTGGAATAAATTAGAACTCGAAGCCCTTGCTATGGACGGCGCCAAAATCGATAAAGTCCTTATCAAACAATACAAAGAATAAATTAATATAATTAAAGTTATAGTTAGAATTTTCTAACTTCTAACTTCTAACTTCTAACTTTCAAATGACAGAGGGAAATTTTGTTGACTACGTAAAAATATATGTTTCTTCCGGAAAAGGAGGGAAAGGCTCATCGCATTTGCATCGTGAAAAATTTATTGAAAAAGGTGGACCCGATGGAGGAGATGGAGGTCGTGGAGGACATGTTTATATTAAAGGAAATAAAAATCTTTGGACTTTATTTCACTTGAAATTTTTAAAACACATGCGCGCGGGTCACGGAGGCGATGGTGGAAGTTCAAGAAGTACAGGTCATGATGGAGAAGATAAATACATTGAAGTACCATTAGGAACGGTTGTAAAAGATCAAGAAACAGGCGATGTTTTGTTTGAAATAACGGAACATGATGAGGTTAAGATATTAGCTGAAGGTGGAAAAGGTGGTTTAGGAAACTGGAATTTTAGAAGTTCAACCAATCAAACACCTCGTTATGCGCAACCTGGAATGCCAGTAAAAGAAGTAGATGTTACTTTAGAATTAAAAGTATTAGCCGATGTAGGATTAGTAGGTTTTCCAAATGCAGGAAAATCAACGTTGCTTTCCGTATTAACTTCGGCTAAGCCAAAAATTGCCGATTATCCGTTTACTACTTTAAAGCCTAATTTAGGAATTGTGGCTTACAGAGATTTTCAATCCTTTGTAATGGCAGATATTCCTGGAATTATTGAAGGAGCAGCAGAAGGGAAAGGATTAGGACATTACTTTTTGCGTCATATTGAACGCAATTCAACTTTGTTGTTTTTAGTTCCAGCTGATGCCGATGATATTAAAAAAGAATACGAAATTCTGCTGGATGAATTACGTCGTTACAACCCAGAAATGTTAGACAAAGATCGTTTGATTGTCATTTCAAAATGCGATATGTTAGACGATGAATTACGCGCAGAATTGAAAAAACAATTAGACGCAGCATTCAAAGAGACACCTTATTTATTTATTTCGTCTGTGGCGCAACAAGGTTTACAAGAGTTGAAAGACAAATTGTGGCAAATGTTGAATGTAGAAGAAAAATAACTAGTTATAAAGCTCAAGAAAAGCATCTTCAATTGAAGGTGCTTTTTTGTTTTTAATGCAGTTATTCAAATATAAAGTTAAAATTGATACAATCTTACATGATTTTTTCATGATAATTTTATCGAAATCGTATTTTTAAGTATATTCGCAACACAAATCAAAAGAACAAAGATACATTATGAAAAAAGTATTATTATTTGTCGTTTCAGCTATTATGCTAGTTCCTGCATCGGTAAAAGCAGATGAAGGAATGTGGTTTTTAATGTTCATCGAACGATTAAATCACCGCGACATGCAAAAAATGGGCTTGCAATTAACAGCCGAAGAAATTTACAGCATCAACAATCACAGTTTAAAAGATGCTATTGTACAATTTAATGGAGGTTGTACAGCAGAAATTATTTCTAAAGATGGTTTAGTATTAACAAATCACCACTGTGGTTACGATGCTATTACCGAATTATCATCTGCAGAAAAAAACTATTTAAAAGACGGATATTGGGCAGCTAATAGAAAAGAAGAATTAAAACCTTCAAGTTTATTTGTTCGTTTTTTCGTTCGTATGGATGATTGTTCAAAAAGAATCTTATCAGTTGTAACACCAGGAATGAGTGAGGCTGAAAGAGAAAAAGCAATCAATCAAGAAATTGCTAAAATTGAAAAAGAGAATAACGAGGGCGGAAAATATACTGTTTCTGTTCGTCCTTTTTTCCAAGGAAATGAATATTATTATTTTGTTTACCAAGATTACAAAGACGTTCGTTTAGTAGGGACTCCACCAGAAAGTTTAGGAAAATTTGGTGGTGATACAGACAACTGGGAATGGCCTCGTCATACAGCAGATTTCTCTATGTTTAGAGTATATGCTGATGCTAATGGAAATCCAGCAGACTATTCTCCAAACAATGTTCCATTACAACCAAAACACCATTTACCAGTTAATTTAGGTGGTGTTAAAGAAAATGACTTTGCTATGATTTTAGGTTATCCAGGTAGAACAAATCGTTGGATGCCAGCAAGTGGAATTGAGCAAAATGTAAAATTTGCTTATCCAGCTTGGGTTGAAGGTTCTAAAACAGGAATGGACAACATGAAAAAATATATGGTTCAGTCTGAAGCTTTAAATTTAGTTTATGCGTCTAAATTTGCTGGTGTGGCAAACTATTGGAAAAACCGTCAAGGAATGATTGATGCGTTGACTAAATTTGGAACAGCAAAAACTAAAGCCGCTCAAGAGGCAAAATTTAATACATGGGCTAACTTACCAGAAAACAAAGCTAAATATGGTAATGTAGTATCAACCATCAATAATTATTACGCAATGACTAATGAGAAATCACGTCATGATAATTATTTACAACAATTATTCAGAACTTCTGCTTTTGGTACTATCGGAAGAACATTAGGAAGACAATTAGACGCTTATGCAAAAGCTGATGCTGCTAAACGTGCTGAAATGGCTCCGTCAATTATGGAAATGGTTGATGAAATGTACAAAGAATTACATATTCCAGCAGAGAAAGATATCTTAGCAGCACAATTGAGTTTGTATGCTAAAAAAGCAGGCTATGCATTAGCTCCAATGGTTGATAAATTAGCTACTTCAAACAATGGTGATTTTACTCAATATGTAAATGAAGCTTTTGAAACCAGTATTTTTACTTCTAAAGACAGAATTAAAGCATTTTTAGATGTACCAAATGAAGCTGCCTTAGCAAACGATCCATTACAAGTTTTAACATTGGATTTAGTGTCTCATTTTGGAAAAAGAAGTGAGGAGTTAATGAAAGCTCAAAACGATTTTGGTGCTTCTTTCCGTTTATTAGTGGAAGGTTTAAGAGAATCTAAAATTGGAGAAATCAAGTATCCAGATGCAAATTCAACATTACGTTTAACGTATGGTAAAGTTCGTTCATTACCTGCAGACAAACGTAACGATGCTAAAATCAACAACTATACAACATTAGAAGGTCAAGTTAAAAAATACAAAAAAGGAGATTTAGAATTTGATCTACCTGGAAAAGTATTAGAAATGAATGCTAAAAAAGAATTTGGTCGTTATGCAGATAAAGACGGTTCGTTACACGTTAACTTCTTAACTGATAATGACATTACAGGCGGTAATTCAGGTTCGCCAGTATTAAACGGAAAAGGAGAATTAATCGGCTTAGCATTCGACGGAAATATCGAAGCTATGGCAGGTGATGTTATTTTTGATAATAAATTACAAAGAACAATCAACGTTGATATTCGTTACGTGTTATGGGTAATTGAGAATTTCTCAGGAGCTAAACATATTGTTGACGAAATGACAATTGTGAAGTAATTGTTTAAATACCATAAGATGAAAAACGACTTGAGCAATCAAGTCGTTTTTTTTATGTAGAAAATCCAAAATCATTTCACTATTTTTGAGCAATGAAATATTTGCAGCTAATTTTTTTCTTTTGTTCACTACTCACATTTTCTCAGTCAAGTTTTGAAAAGGGAGAAAGTTTGTTGGCGCAAAAAAAAATGAATGAAGCAAAAATAATGTTGCAAGAATATTTAATTTCTCATCCAGATCATGCAAAAACAATGGAATATCTTGGTGATATTGCCGGACATCAAAAAAAATGGGATGAGGCTGTCGATAATTATAAAAAACTGAAAAATAATTTTCCTAGAACGGCTAATTATTGGTACAAATATGGTGGTGCTTTAGGAATGAAAGCTAAAGAATCTAATAAATTTAAGGCTTTAGGATTAATTGATGAAGTAGAAGAGTCTTTTTTAATGGCAGCAAAATTAGATAGTAAACACATTGAAACACGTTGGGCTTTAGTAATGTTGTATCTTGAATTACCGGGAATCATTGGCGGTAGTGAAAAAAAAGCCCAAAAATATGCCGATGAGTTAATGGTACTTTCAAAAGTAAATGGTTTTTTAGCCAAAGGATATATCGATGTGTATTTTAAGCGATATGCGAAAGCAGAAAGCAATTACAAAAAAGCACACGAAATTGGTAATTCAAAAATTACATTTGAAAAATTATATGACTTATATTTGAATAAGTTAAAAGATAAAGCGAAAGCCAATAAGTTAAAAGAACAATTTGAAAAATAAGCCTCTCCAACCCCTCAAAAGGAGGGACTTAAAAATGAGGATAAAAATAAACGATAAATGACTAATAAAAATAACACACAAAGTATTCCCCCTTCGGGGGTTAGGGGGCTACATTTCATAGCCATTGGCGGAGCTGCCATGCACAATTTAGCATTAGCCTTACACAATAAAGGATATCATGTAACTGGTAGCGATGACGCTATTTTTGAACCTTCAAAATCACGTTTGGAGAAAAAGGGATTGTTGCCAAAAGAAGAAGGTTGGTTTCCCGAAAAAATCACAACCGATATTGAAGCAATTATTTTAGGAATGCACGCCAAAGCTGATAATCCAGAATTGCTAAAAGCTCAAGAATTAGGGTTGAAAATTTATTCCTATCCCGAATTTTTATACGAACAATCCAAAAATAAAACCCGAGTGGTTATTGGTGGTTCGCATGGAAAAACAACCATTACTTCGATGATTTTACACGTAATGCATTATCATAATATAGAAGTAGATTACATGGTGGGAGCACAGCTAGAAGGATTTGATACTATGGTGCATTTAACCGAAAACAACGATTTTATTGTGTTAGAAGGCGATGAATATTTAACTTCTCCTATTGATTTGCGACCAAAATTTCATTTGTACCAACCTAATATTGCATTGCTGTCTGGAATAGCGTGGGATCATATCAATGTGTTTCCAACCTTTGATAATTATGTAGAACAATTCAGAATTTTTGCCAACCAAATCACGCGTGGCGGAATTTTAGTCTATAACGAAGAAGACGAAGCTGTAAAATCGGTTGCAGAAGGAACCGAAAATCCAATCCGAAAAATTGCGTATCAAACCCCAAGCTACACGGTTGAAAACGGAACCACTTTATTAGATACTCCAGAAGGGCCAATGCCAATAGAAGTTTTTGGTGCACACAATCTAAGTAACTTAGCGGGTGCCAAATGGATTTGCCAATGCATGGGCGTTGATGAAGCTGAATTCTATGAAGCTATTGCTGGTTTTAAAGGGGCGTCCAAACGATTAGAAAAAATTGCAGAAAGTGCTAATAAAGTTGCGTATAAAGATTTTGCACATTCGCCAAGCAAAGTTTCTGCTACCACCAAAGCCGTAAAAGCACAATATCCCGACAGAAAATTAGTAGCTTGTTTAGAATTACACACCTATAGTAGTTTGAATGCCGAATATTTAAAAGAGTATGAAGGTGCTCTAGATGCAGCAGACGTTGCAGTAGTTTTCTATTCGCCAGATGCAGTAAAGATTAAACAATTAGAAGAAGTCTCACAAGAACAAATTGCAAAAGCATTTAACAGAAAAGATTTAATTATTTACACCAATCCAACAGAGTTTAAAGACTTTCTTTTTGATTCATTCCGTGAAAACGGAATGTCTAATTCCGCTTTACTATTAATGAGCTCAGGAAATTATGGTGGTTTGAATTTTGATGAGGTGAAGCTATTAGTAAAATAAAATTTTATGTTATGAAAGAGAATAAAATGCCTCGCTAAGCGAGGCATTTTTATTTATTATTCCGCTAAAAATTCTTCCATTGTTTTCAGTTTAAAAGCAATGCCATTTTTAGTGGTAGTATCGGTTAGTTTGGTAAGATAACTCGATTTTAAACTTTCGAATTTTGTTTTTGTTGTGTTAAATAACTCCATAACGTTTTCAATATTTGCTTTTTGTGATGGAGAAGGAGCGTCAAATTGACCAGCTACAGAAGAATAAATTGCACCTAATTTTTCTCTTAACTGCTTTTCAGCTGAACCAACATAATTATCACCTGATGTTACAACCATTGTATTTTTTAATGTATTTAATTCGGATGAAATTTTTGAATTCATTTTTTTTATCGAAGGTACTTTTAAACTCAACTCGTCTGTAACTTTAAGCATTTCATCAACTTGATAAACCATATAAGCTAGCTCTTGAACTTTATCAAATAGCATGTGTGCAGTCTTATATTGCTCCTCTCTTGCAGAAGCTGTAATTACACTCTTAGGATCGTTAGTTATTTCAAATTCATGTGTGTAAATTTCTTTACCTTTTGTTAAAACTGCTTTATATTTTCCTGCAGGAGCTAATGGTGTCGTAAAACCACTATAGTCTATAGTTTTTCCTTGAGCGCTTTTTGGTCCTTTTTCATTATAACCCCATGTAACAATATTTATACCTTTTTGATTAGAAACAGGAAGCTTAACTATTTTTTTTCCATTTGCATCTTGAATTTCCATTTCCATTTTACCAAAAGTGTTTCTTTTCTTTAAATAATAAACA
>CAISYO010000285.1 GCA_903889745.1 uncultured Bacteroidota bacterium
AAGAAAGTAAAATAACAAATACAGAAAGAAGTAATGCTATTAGTTGCTCACTTTTAGTTTTATGTTCCTTGATGAAAAAATAAAAAAATGCAATGGCTACATATACCGAAAAATGAATTGCATTTAATAACCTTGGGACCAAACCTGTGTCAGTATTATTATCTGGACCATGATAAAAGAATACCCCGGTGTCTTTTGTTAAAAAAAATCGAAATAACGCCCTAACTAGATAAAAAACTACGATTAAGGCAATAGAATAACTGTAATATTTTAGTAGTTTTTCTTTTTGTTCTTTAGTAAACGAGGGAATTAACCAAAAGACAAAAGGAATAAGAAAAAGGGCAATCTCTTTTGGTATTGCTTGAAGTGTTCGTTGAACGTCTATTGACCAAAAATAAGACACTGCCATCCATAAAAATAAAACTATTGGAAGTAATAATACTAAAGAAATTTTGTTTCTTATATTTCTACTGTAATAAAATGAAACAGCAACAAGAATACCAAGAAAAATATTGTTTATCCCTGTAGAAATTACTAGTGTTACCAATAAAAACAAAAAAGGAATAAAAATTTTATTGTTTCTGTTTTCTATCAAAATTTCCTGCCAAGCACTGTTCAAAAAGTTGTAAATATTGCTCATTTATCTTTTCCCAATTAAAAGTTGACGCTATTACTGCATAGTTATTTTCAACAAAACGCAAGTTATCACTTTTTTTGATTGTATTTAAGATTTTTTTAACCTCTTCTGCTGATGAAAAATAATAGGCATTTTCTGTTAATACTCCTTTGTTAAAGTCATTATCATGGGAAGCAATTAAAGCTTTTGAAGCCATAGCTTCTAATAATGAAGGATTTGTTCCTCCTACAGTATGCCCATGGAAATATAAATTTGAATAAAAACGAAGATTGTTTAAATGTTCTAAATCATAAATTGGGCCCATAAACCTAATATGCTCTGCACTCGAAAATTTATTCTTTAAGTAAGCGCCAAACTTTGTGTTATAATTTCCAATTACTAAAATTGGAGTATTTGAACTTGATTTACTTACACCTTCCAATACCATTTCAATATTATTTTCGGGCTCAAATCGAGCCATAATCATATTGAAATTTTCGGCTTCAACATTATATAGTTTTAATATTTCTGAATTAGGTTTGGTAAAATTATGAGCACCATAAGCAATATAACTGCTTTCTGCGTTGTGTTTTTCTTTTAAATATTTTTGAATACCTAAGGAATCTGATATTAAATAATCGCTTTTTTTAACCGCTAATCGTTCGGCAATTTGGAGCGCTTTTTTAACTATTTTAGAATATTTTGTTCGTTTCCATTCCAGCCCATCCATATTAGTTACAACTACTGCATTCTTTGGATGTAATGAAAACCAAACCGAACTACTTGTATAGCCTAACTGAAGAATAATGTCAAAATTTCTTTTTCTAGCGTCTCGTATGCAATTTAAATCATATATAAACTGCCCAACGGTTCCGATTTTGTTTTCTGGATCGTAGCAATGCACAATATGTACTCCTTTAAATTCTTTTTCTTTGTATGGATGACTATGCGAATTGTATACAAACACCTCGTGCCCTTGTTTTGCGGCATATGTAGCAAAAAATTCTGCAAATTGCTCAAAACCCCCATAATGATTAGGGATTCCTCGCGTTCCTAAAATTCCAATTTTCATTTGGTTTTCTTTAACAAAGACAAAAATAAGTGTTCTCATTTGTTTATTCTATGTTTAGAAAGTATTTTTTTAGTTTTATGATAAATGTCACTCTTAATATCTCATTAAAATTGTTATTTTTGCTTTATACAAGAGTAATGCTATGATAAATTTTGAGTTTTTAGAAAACAACCAAGAAGCACTTAGAATAAAATATCTAACGGCGCAACCGTTTCCACACCTAATAATTGATGGGTTTTGCGATGAAGAAAAACTAGATAGAGCTTATGCTTCAATTCCAGAATTAGAAAACAAAAGTAGAGATTATGCTTTTGCTAATAATAAATTTGAAAAATCTAATTACAAAGTTTTATCTCCTGAATTAGAAGAACTTTATACTGATTTGTCTTCTGAACGATTTAATAAAATATTATCATTCATTACTGCAAAGAAAGTTTTTGTAGATCCTAAAAATCATGGTGGTGGTTTACATCAAGGTAAAAAAAATAGTTTTTTAGACATGCACTTGGACTTCAATTATCATCCTATCAATAAAAATTGGTACAGAGAATTAAACTTGTTACTTTACTTAAATAAAAACTGGAAACCTGAATACAAAGGAGGTCTTAAAATTAGAGATTTAAGAACCGATGAGGAAACTGAATTGGATGTGCCTTTTAACAGATTAATCATTCAACAATGCGCTCCTTATACGCTTCATGGTTATGATATGACTAATTTTCCAGAAGGAAACTACAGAACTTCTATTGCTACATATGCGTATCAAATTCACAATAGACATTTAGAAACACCCCGCACTACAGATTGGTTTCCAAAAGAAGATGCTTCATTCTTTAAAAAACAATTAGCAAAAAACTACAATTTTTTAGTGCAAACTAAAAATAAATTATTTGGTAGTGGAACCGCTAAAAATCAGTAATTATAGATTTCCTAAAGCTTTATTGTAGCCTCGCAAAGTAGATTCTGCGGCTTTTTCCCAAGTGTAATTCGTTAAAATTTTATTTCGTAATTCTTCCTTGAAAGGAGATGAATATGCTTTATCAATTGCTTCTTTGATTGTACTTATATCATCGGGCTCGCAATAAAATGCAAAATTCTCAAAATATTCTTCCGTATCCCCTTTTTTTGTAACAACAACATTACAGCACATTGCAGCTGCTTCCAAAGAAGATAATCCTGGGGTTTCCATCCAACTAACTAAAGCGTGAACTTTAGCTACTTGGTACAACTCTTTTAGTTCTTCATGCGGAATTGCGCCTAAAAAAACAACATTTTTGCCTGCTTCTGCGTGTACTTGCTCCACATAACTTTTTTGGTTTTTCGATTCATTACCTACTAATACCAAAGTATAATCTGAATTATTTAGAGCCCTTACTAGATTTAGTGTTGATTTTCTACCTTCAATTCGTGCTGCGCAAACAATACAGCCTCTGTACTGTTCAAATTTATTCTTATTTACAGAAGAAGAACTATTAAAAATATTTTTATCAATTGAATTAGGTACGGCTTCAAACTTATAATTTTTTAATTTAAATTCTGACGCCACTCTATTCATTTCAGAAATTGAATTAGGCAAAAATACATCTACATTATTAGTGATGTCTTTCATTAAACCATAATATCCTCTAAACATCATTCTTATAACACCTTTGTGAAATCTATTTTCATGATAGTGTCTAATAAGATTTTTCAAGTACCCTATTTGATAAGGTGATAAAAAATTAGCAATTTTTTGAGCAAATCCTCCTCTCGCTTTTCGTTCGTATTCAGTATATAAACCGTAAATAGTAGATAAAACAATTTTTTTATTTTGCTTTTTTGCATTAACA
>CAISYO010000286.1 GCA_903889745.1 uncultured Bacteroidota bacterium
AATTAGATTGGGTACGTCAAGGAGCAAAAGGTCGCCAGACCAAGCAGAAAGCACGTTTACAGAATTACGATAAATTATTAAACGAAGATCAAAAAGAATTAGACGAGAAATTAGAAATTTATATTCCTAATGGACCTCGTTTAGGAACCAATGTAATTGAAGCTAAAAATGTTGCTAAAGCATTTGGTGATAAATTATTATACGACGATTTAAATTTTGTATTGCCACAAGCAGGTATTGTTGGAATTATCGGTCCGAATGGAGCTGGTAAATCTACTATTTTCAAAATGATTATGGGCGAACAAAAAGCAGATGCTGGAACTTTTGCTATCGGAGAAACGGTTAAAATTGCTTATGTGGATCAATCGCACTCAAATATTGATGTGAATAAAACGCTTTGGGAAAACTTTTGTGATGGACAAGAATTAATTATGATGGGCGGCCGTCAAGTTAACTCTCGTGCGTATTTATCTCGTTTTAATTTTGGTGGAAGTGATCAAAACAAAAAAGTGGCTACATTATCGGGAGGAGAAAGAAACCGTCTGCATTTAGCTATGACGTTAAAAGAAGAAGGAAACGTATTGCTTTTAGATGAGCCAACAAATGATTTAGATGTAAACACGCTTCGTGCCTTAGAAGAAGGTTTAGAAAATTTTGCTGGTTGTGCCGTAATTATTTCGCACGACAGATGGTTTTTAGACCGTGTTTGTACGCATATTTTAGCTTTTGAAGGAGATTCACAAGTGTATTGTTTTGAAGGAAGTTTCTCGGAATACGAAGAAAATAAGCGCAAACGATTAGGTAAAGATGTTACGCCAACTCGAATTAAATACAAGAAATTGATTCGTTAATAGATAAAAAAAACGCCGGTTAATACCAGCGTTTTTTGTTTTTCTTAGAGGCTTCCGATTTTCTAGAATTTGAATTCGGATTCATTTTATTTTTGTCTTTATTGCGTAAATCAGGTTTTGCATCCGGATTTATTTCTTCATCTTTCCAAGTAAACGGATGATCAGTAACCACTTTAACTTTCATTCGAATTAATTTTTCGATGTCTTGCCAATAGGGTTTTTCGTCTTTACCACAAAATGAAATCGCTAGACCTGAATTTCCTGCTCTACCAGTTCGACCAATTCGGTGAACATACGTTTCCGAAATATTTGGAATGTCAAAATTAATTACAAAAGGTAGTTGTTCTATATCAATTCCACGCGCAGCAATATCGGTGGCAACTAAAATATCAATTTCTTTATTTTTGAATTGCTCTAGAACTCGTTGACGTGCATTTTGCGATTTATCTCCGTGAATAGCTTCCGCTTTTATGCTGGCTTTTTTCAATACTTTTACAATATTATCAGCACCGTGTTTAGTTCTTGTAAATACCAAAGCATTACTCAAACTTTCTTCGATGATTAATTGTTTTAAAAGCAGTCTTTTGTCGTCTTTATTAACGAAATATACTTTTTGAGATACATTTTCAGCCGTACTAGAAATTGGGGTTACCGAGATGTATTTTGGTTTGGTTAAGAAAGTATCGGCTAGTTCTCTAATTGCCAAGGGCATAGTTGCCGAAAACAATAAGGTTTGTCTGTTATCAGGCGTTAATTTGATGATTTTTTTCACATCATTAATAAATCCCATATCTAGCATTTGATCCGCTTCGTCTAATACTAAATGATGCATGTGATTCAAATCGATAAAACCTTGTTTGTGAAGGTCTAAAAGTCTTCCGGGTGTAGCGATTAACACATCAACACCGTTTTTTAATTCGTTTACTTGTGGTACTTGATTAACTCCGCCAAAAATCACTAATGATTTAACATTGGTATATTTCCCGTAGGTTTTGAAGCTTTCGTCAATTTGAATTGCTAATTCACGAGTAGGCGTTACTACAAGAGTTCGAATGTGTTTTGCTTTTTTTGCCGAACCTACAATTCGATGAATTAAGTTCAAAATAGGAATAGCAAATGCTCCGGTTTTACCCGTACCCGTTTGCGCACAAGCCACTAAGTCTTGTCCCAATAAAATTTCGGGGATTGCTTGTTCTTGAATAGGCGTTGGATTAGAATAACCTTCTTCTTCCAAAGCTTGTTGAATATTGTTGTAAAGTTTTAAATCGTTAAATGTCATATAAAATAATTAGTCCAGTTGCATAGTAGCAATAGGGCTACAAAGGTAGTGTTATTTTATTAAACTTGATTTTTGAAACGTTATATCGATTTTGCTTTCATGAAATCGGTAATCATTGCGGCAATTAGTTTACCGGTTAAATGATTGTTTTTTGAATCATCTAATTCAGGGGCACCTTCACAAATATGTAAATAAGAAGCATTGGCATGTTTGCCCATAAAGTAAATGTAATGACGTGCTTTGTCTATGCTTAATCCGCTTAAAGTCATAGCACTACTAGGAATTCCGGGAAGCGCATCTAAATCTAATTCAACACCAAAAGGTTCGTTTTTAATGAATTCAAGCGCATTTTCTAATTCGACTTCAAATTTCTTTTCCCTTTTTACTTCTAGTTCTTCGTAAGTGACAAATTTGACTCTGCTTGTTAATTCTTTCAACGTATTGAAAACGCTTTTAGAAACAAAATTTTCATGCAATCCAAATACAAAATATTTTTTTAAAAAGCCATCTTCAAAAGCATAGCTAAATCCATTTCCGGAATGGCGACCTTCTAAAATTCTAAAATCGGTATGCGCATCAAAATTAATTGCATTCACTGGTTTTCCTTTCGCTAAAGCAAGGCCTTTAATATTTCCGAAGGCGTTATTATGTCCGCCACCAATAATAATTGGAATTTTTCCCGCTTTACAGATTTGGTGAATAACGTGTGATACTTCTTTATCAATTTTTTCAACTAGTTCAAAAAGTTTTTTTCGGTCTTCTTTATTTTTTGGGTCTAATGATTGTGCGATAGCTTGTTCTTGGTCAAAATTTAAATGGCCGAGTACTAATAAATCACTTCCTTTACAAAATTTATTGTGCTGAATATTGACTAAACTCTTTAAGGTGCTTTCATAAGCCGAAGCAGCACCTGTTCTTCCTAAATTTGCTTTAACACCAATATCTTCAGGAAGACCAATTAATACAAATTTAGCTTCGGAAGTTGCTATATAATCAAAAGCATTCGTGTCTTTTGGTATGGTATTTATTTTTTCTCCAAATTTAATTTCGCCACTTCTGTGACTTGTAATTTTAGCTAACTCAAAAGGAGTAAGAATAGATATATTTTCCATAAAAAGGTTAAAAATTGCCCTCCCAAATGTACTATTTTAAAATAAAAATCGTTATATTTTTATAAATTTCTTTTTTTAATTGTAAATTTGAACAACTAATTTTTAAACCTACATAAATTATGGAAAGTAATTCAAATAATTCAGGATTAAAGGCAGCGGTAGTTGTTTTGGCTTTATTGCTATTAGCAAGTATTGGCTATATCTATAAAATTACTTCGGACACCAAAACTACCGTAACTGAATTAACTTCTGAAAAAGATACTTTAGCCGAAGAGTTAAAAGCTAAAATTGCGGAATACGATTTAATGCTTGCGGATAATACAGCTCTTAAAGACGAAATTCAGGCAGAACAAGCTAAAATGGTTGCGCTTTTAGAACAAGTTGAAAAATTTAAAGGAGATACAGCAGCAATGGCTAAATACAAAGGCGCTTATTTAAAGTTAAAAGGCGAAATGGATAATTTAGTAGCAGAAAATAAACTTTTGAAAGAGCAGAATGTTACTTTAACTTCTAGTTTAGATAGCACCAAAGTGGTTTTAGATGATGCTAAAAAATTTAACGATACCTTGTTAGTTCAAAATGAAGGATTGACAAAAACAGTTGAGAAAGGTTCTAAACTAGCTGTTTTAAATTTGAAAGTATTCGCTGTAAAACAAAAAAGTTCAGGAAAACAAATTGAAACAGATAAAGCCGGGCGTGCTGACAAATTGAAAGTAAGTTTTTTAATCGCTGAAAATCAAATTGCAAAAACCGGTAGCAGAGAATATTATGTTCAAATTATCGACAGTAAAAATAATATCTTGGGCGAAAAGAAAACGATACCAGCTGGAGATAAAACATTGACTTATAGCTTTATCTCAACTGTGAAATATGAAAATAAAACAGTTCAAGTTGATGAAGAAGTAACTGGAAAAGATTTTGCTGCTGGAACTTATTTTGTAAATGTATTTGATAAAAATTCAGAATTAGTATCCAAAACAAGTTTTACATTGCGATAATATTTTCCAATATAAATAAATTAAAATCCTGAGGTAATTTACTTCAGGATTTTTTTATATGAATTTAGTTATATAATTACCAATTCCAACCGCTGATATGGTAAGTATTACCGAAGTAATTATATAAATATATGCAGAAAATTGGTTGCCGTTTTGAAACAAATTATAATTTTCAACCGCAAAGCTTGAAAAAGTGGTAAACCCACCACAAAATCCAATGATTAAAAGAAATTTTAATGGCTGATTTTCAGGATAATATTTACCTAAAATACCAATAAAAATACCAATAAGTAAACTCCCAAAAATATTAATTACTAAAGTACTAATAGGGAAGGAGCCTTGAAAATATTTTGAAGCGAACCAACCCGATAAATAGCGTAATATACTGCCAATTGCGCCGCCTAAGCCTACAAGAATAATGGTTTTTATCATAATTAAATAAATTGTCCTTCAATCATTACTCGTTCAATTAGATTGGTTCCAAAAGCATAAGGTAATTCATAAAAACTCTTGATTGGTTTTGTGAGGATTATATTTGCTCTTTTTCCTTTTGTAATACTTCCATGCGTTGCAGAAACACCCATTGCATAAGCACCATTTATTGTGGCTGCATTGATTGCTTCTTCTGGTGTCATTTTCATTTTAATGCAAGCAGTTGCCACCACAAAATTCATATTACCTGATGGAGTTGTTCCAGGATTATAATCTGTTGCTAGGGCTAGAGGTAATCCTGCATCAATTATTTTTCTTGCTGGAGTATAGGGAATACTGATGAAATAGGAGCAACTTGGAAGCGCCACAGGCATAGTTTTACTGTTTTTCAATACTTCAATATCTGCATCAGTTACGATTTCTAGATGGTCAACTGATAATGCATCATATTTAACACAGGCTCTAATTCCCTCGATAGCGGTAAATTGGTTAACATGAATCTTTGTAGGCAAGCCATATTTTTTTCCGGCTTCCATTATTTTTATGGTTTCATCAACTGAAAAATAACCCGTTTCTAAGAAAGCATCGATGTAATCTGCTATATGTTCATTAGCAATTTTTGGTAACATTTCATTGATAATTAAATCGATATAACCAGCATGATTTTCTTTGTATTCTAGAGGAAAGGCATGAGCACCAAGAAAAGTTGCTTTAATTGCAATGGGATAATTTTCTTTTAAACGTTTAATTACGCGAAGCATTTTGATTTCACCATCTACCGATAAGCCATATCCCGATTTTATTTCAACGGCACCAGTTCCTTGTTGCATGATTTCTTCTAATCGAAGTTTTGATTGTTCGTAAATTTCGTCTTCTGAAGTTTCATTTAGCTTTTTAGCTGAATTCAAAATTCCGCCGCCGCGATTGGCAATTTCTTCATATGAAAGTCCGTTGATTCGATCTACAAACTCCAGTATTCTGTTGCCTGCATAAACAATATGAGTGTGGCTGTCTACCCATGTAGGAAGAACAACGCGGTCGGTTGCATCAATGGTAATTGCATTTTGAAGTGCTGGACAATTTTCCATCGGACCAAAATCGAGAATAATATTATCTTCGACCAAAAGAAATGCATTTTCAATTTTTGGTAACACTGACATAGCAGCACCAGAAACTTTATCAATGTGCTGTTCTCTAACTTGTAAAAGTTCTTTTATATTGATGAATAATGTTTTCATTAAAATAAATTTGAGTAAAAATACTTCTCATTTTTAAAAACTCCTATCTTTATGTCAAAATTTATTTGTTTTGAGAAAAATTAAATACAAAAAAGGACGAAAAGTACAGCCTTCCGTATTAGAATATACAGGGATACATAAAGATATAGTTACAGAATTACAATTATTTGTGTATAATGTTGATGATATTACCGAGTTTCATCAAATTACGGATAAAGAAATAAATGACCATTTGGATTTAAATAAAGTCAATTGGTTAAATGTTCACGGTTTGAATGATACGGATATTATTCAATCCATTGGAACAAGATTTGGAGCGGATAATTTTATAATTGGTGATATTTTAAATACTACCAAACGAACAAAATTAGAAGAGTATAGTGATGTTTTATTTTTCAATGTAAAATCGCTTTTACCCATGGAATCTTCTGATAATATAAGTATTGAGCAAATTAGTTTCATATTAAAAGATCATGTTTTACTTTCATTTCAAGAAAAAAAAAGTGATTTCTTTTTGCATATTAGGGAACGAATTCGTGCCAATTCGGGTATCGT
>CAISYO010000287.1 GCA_903889745.1 uncultured Bacteroidota bacterium
CGCTATAACTTTATCATATTCTTGAGAAGTATTCGACATTATTTCCTGTATATTTGTATGAATTTTTTTCAAAAGTAATGAATTAAGTCAAAATTGAAAAGTGAAAAGTCAAAAGAAATACAAATAAAATGACAATCAATTGTAATAGTAGACTTATCGATTTAACAATTCCAAAAGTAATGGGGATTGTGAATGTAACGCCCAACTCATTTTATGATGGAGGCAAGCATAACGAAATTAACTCCATCATTCGTCAGGTAGAAAAAATGATTTCAGAAGGAGCCGATATTATTGATATTGGAGCGTATTCGAGCAAACCAAGTGCCGAATTTGTTTCTGAACAAGATGAAATTAATCGATTAAAAGTAGTCATTAAAGAGCTTGTCAATACGTTTCCAAGTGTTGTTTTATCTGTAGATACGTTTAGGGCTTCAGTTGCTAAATTTGCTGTAGATCAAGGTGTGGCTATGGTAAACGATATTTCAGCCGGATTACTAGATGAAGCCATGTTGCCTACTGTTGCCGAACTAAAAGTACCTTACATCATGATGCACATGCGCGGTACTCCGCAAACTATGCAAAGTCTAACTCAATATGATGATGTAGTGAAAGAAATGCTTTTTTATTTTTCGGAACGCATTCAAAAGGCAAGAAGTTTTGGTATTTCAGATGTAATTATTGATCCAGGTTTTGGATTCGCAAAAACAGTAGAACAAAATTATGAAGTGTTGCAAAAATTAGAACTATTTTCAATATTAGAATTGCCGTTATTAGTTGGTATCTCTAGAAAATCTATGATTTATAAAGTATTAGAAACAACACCACAAGAAGCTTTGAATGGTACAACGGTCATCAATACCATTGCTTTGCAAAAAGGTGCGAAAATACTGCGAGTTCACGATGTAAAAGAGGCCGTTGAGTGTGTTAAATTAGTTAGTCAATTACAATGAAAAGAATAGTTATTTTAATTAGTTTATTGAGTTTGTTTTCGTGTGAAGATAAGCCGGTTTTATTACCTCAAGTTGATCATACTGTTCTTTCTAAAATAGAAGATCATTCACCTATTTATATGTTTTTTAAAACCGAAGGAAAAGATACTTTGGTCGACGTTAACCGAAGAAACTCTATCAGTTCAACTAATTGGGTTTTTAACATTGATAAGCGATTACCATTGCGATTAGTTATTCCTGAATTAATCAAATTACAAGCAAAAAAGGAGGGAAGTGCCCATAAAAGAGCTACTTCTGAAAATTATTTTTCTTATTCTGATAGTATTCAAAAACAATTGGCATTTATTCCGTTTACAAAATTGAATTTTACCTTAGAAAAACCAAAATTTGGAGTGCATATTAATTTCGCAAAAAATAGTACTGTTTTTGTGAATGCAGTAGAAGTTAAAAAAGAAGATTTAAAGACTTATTTATCGCACTTACCAAGCGACAAACCGCTTCACTTCAATTATTGTTTTGATCAAAATTGTTCGTATGGAAATTTTGTAAAAGAACTGGTTTTTGCACAAACTAATGGATTGCAAGTTGAAAGTATTTTTGTGTATTGATTTTACTGATGGTGATAGGGTTCGTTTTTTAGAATTGTAAATCCTCTGTACATTTGCTCAATCACGAATAATCGGACCATTTGGTGAGAAAACGTCATTTCAGATAACGATACTTTTCCTTGTGCTTTTTGATATACGGTTTCGCTAAAACCATAAGGACCGCCAATGACAAAAACTAAGGTTTTAATACCGGCATTCATTTTCTTTTGTAAATAGTCTGAAAATCCAACACTGCTGAACGTTTTGCCATTTTCGTCTAATAAAATTAACTGATCGGTTGGACCAATTTTCGCCAGAATAAGTTCGCCTTCCTTTTCTTTTTGTTGGGCTTCCGATAAATTCTTAACATTTTTAATATCTGGAATAATTTCCAAGTCAAATTTTACATAAAAAGACAAACGCATAGTGTAATCATTAATCAACGATTGTAAGTCTTTATTATCGGTTTTACCAATAGCAATAAGTCGAATGTTCATTGGTTTATTAATTATTAAAAAACCACGCTTGCACGTGGTTTACTTATTAATGTGTGGTCTCAGGTGCTTTTAAATCAATTTCGCAAGCATATGAAAATAATTTCTCTTTTTTGATAATAGCTGCGGTGCCCTCTGGTAGTAAATCTTCCCAACCCGATTCACCACTACAAATCATTTTCAATACTTTTCTCGAAAATATTTCTAGATTTTTTTCATCATAATCTTTTATATCTATAACCTTACCGTTGAATTTAAAGAATTTATATAATTCTTTCATACGTGGATGTACTTTTAGATTTTCAGAAGTAATAATATTGCCTTCTTCGTCTTTCATTGGATATAAATATACTTTTAAATCTCTGTAGAATAATTTACCAAAGGCTTCTAAGATACCACCAGATAAGTGACGGTAGTATTTTTCATCAAATATTTCGACTAAATTATTAACACCCATAGCTAATCCCATTCTAGCTTTTGAATAGTTAGAAAAATATTCTACTACTTTAAAGTATTCTTGGAAATTGGAAATCATTACGGTTTGTCCTAGTTTACAAAGTAATTCAGCTCGATCAAGGAAATCGCGTTCATCAATTTCACCTTCTGCTTTAAGATTAGAAAGTGTTATTTCAAACACAACAAATGTATTTTCTTTATCAACTTTATTTTCTTGAATAAACATGTTGTATGATTCTTCATACATATCCATATTCACTTTGGTAACCGGTCTAAAACTTCCACGAAGCGCTAATATATTTTTCTTGTATAAAACGGCAGCTGGTAGAATGTTTTTTCCATCTGGACCAAACATAACGGCATCAGTCATGCCATTTTTTACTAGTTGAAGACTCATTAATCGGTTATCAACAGCAGCAAATCGGGGTCCCGAAAAGTTAATGGTATCGATTTCGATTTGGTCTTTATCTAAATGATCATACAAATAGCGAAGTAACTTTTTTGGATCATTGTATTTGTAGAAAGCGCCATAAATTAGGTTTACTCCTAAAATACCAAGCGTTTCTTGTTGCAATTTAGCATCGTTCTCTTTGAATCGAATGTGTAAGGTAATTTCGTTATAATCTTCGTCGGGTTCCACTTGATAAACGATTCCTACCCATCCGTGACCTTTGAATTGTTTAGCAAAATCAATAGTAGCTACCGTATTTGCGTAACTAAAAAAAAGTTTATTAGGATGTTTTTCTCTATTAAGACGTTGTTCTACCAGATTAATTTCATGCGACAACATCTTTTTAAGGCGACTTTCGGTTACATATCTTCCGTCTACTTCTTCGCCATAAATAGCATCACTAAAATCTTTATCGTAGGCAGACATTGCTTTTGCAATAGTTCCTGATGAAGCTCCTGCTCTAAAAAAATTACGAACGGTTTCTTGACCTGCTCCAATTTCAGCAAATGTACCATAGATGTTTTCATTAAGATTAATTCTCAATGCTTTATCTTTAGTAGATGGAATTTGTTCTATTGCTTTGTCACCACGAACTTTAATATCAGTAACCATATCAGTATAATTTGGGCTTTTAACCTAACAATTAATGTTGAAAATGTAATTACTGCAAAGTTAGTTATTTTATCAAAAAATCAGGTAAATATTCTTATTTTTGTAAAAAAAGAATTGAAAATTTACTTTTTAGGAACAGGTACATCTCAAGGAATTCCAGTAATTGGAAGTCAACATTCGGTTTGTTTGAGTTCCGACTCGCGTGATAAACGTTTGCGAGTATCGGTTTGGATGCAAATTGAAGACACTTCAATAGTGGTAGATTGTGGCCCCGATTTTAGACAACAAATGTTGGTTTCAAATTGCCAACACGTTGACGCGTTGTTGTTTACGCACGAGCATGCTGATCATACCGCAGGTTTAGATGATATTCGTCCTTTTTATTTTAAGCAAGGAAATATTGCTATTTATGCGCACGAAAGGGTATTGAAAAACCTTGAAAAGCGATTTGATTATATTTTTCAAACCGATGATAAATATCCTGGTGCTCCTTCGGTAACTCCGAATCAAATCAAAGAAAATACGCCTTTTCAAGTAAACGAAATTACAATTGAACCCATTAACGCTTGGCACGGAAATTTGCAGGTTTTTGGATATAAATTACGCGATTTTGTGTATTTGACAGATGTAAAAAGTATGGAGACTTCTGAAATAGAAAAAATCAAGCATTGTAAGGTGTTGGTAATAAATTGTTTACGAGAAGAACCGCATACTACACATTTTAATTTAGAAGAAGTATTACATTTTATATCTTTGGTGCAACCCAAAAAAACATATTTAACGCACATTAGTCACTTGTTTGGTTTTCATGCTGAAATTGAGCAGCAATTACCGCAAGATGTTTATGTGGCTTATGATAATTTAGAAATTACAATTTAATGGATTCAATATGAAAAATGTTATTTTATATGCTTTAGTTTTTTCACTGTTATTCAATATATTTCAGTTTGTAAATTCAACTAAAATTTTAGACTCAAAAGAATTGGAAGTACAAAAAGTAAAAACACATTTAAAAACCTCGCGCGATTCTATATTGCAATTATCTAATGCTAATTATTTTGCTTTAGAAAGTGATGAAGATGCACAAGAATATTTTTATAGTAATAATTTAGATTACCAAAAAGTAGCCCTCAAAGTAAAAGAAGATTTAATTGCATTGAATGAAAATAAACAAGGTAATGCATTGATTCCTTATGAACCTATTGACGATAAGCCATTTATTGTAAATACTTCTAAAATTTTGAATCACAGATGGTTAATTGCCGAATTTTCTAATGGCGATTTATGGGGGCAAATTTTGGTAAAATATTTTGTAAGTGCCGACAAACCTACCGAATTTGAAACGGTAGAAACGGTATTGCATGAAAAACAAACAAAGAATAATTAAACGTTATCTGAGACAATGAAGAGCCAATTAGAACTTTATTTTAACGAGTTTAGAAACGATATTATCGGCGTAGACCAAACGTTTAATTCGCCTTATGGCCATCAAAAAATTATTTATACTGATTGGACGGCAAGCGGAAGGTTGTATCGCCCAATTGAGGAAAAATTAATGAACGAATTTGGGCCTTTTGTTGCTAATACCCATACCGAAACAACTGTTACCGGTACTGCCATGACCTTGGCTTATCATGAAGCACGACATATAATTAAAAACCATGTGAATGCTAATTCAGATGATATTTTAATTACAGATGGAACCGGAATGACTGGTGTAGTGAATAAATTTCAGCGTATATTAGGGCTTAGAATTCCAGAAAATTTAAAAGAATTTGCCACTATACCCGAAGCATTAAAACCTATTGTATTCATTTCGCACATGGAACATCATTCTAACCAAACGTCTTGGCTTGAAACCATAGCCGATGTAGAAGTGATTCCGGCTAATGATGAAGGGTTATTTTGTTTGGAAGCATTAAAAGTGTTGTTAGAAAAATATAAAAACAGAAGTTTTAAAATTGCTTCGATTACTTCGTGTTCAAATGTAACGGGTATTAAAACACCTTATCACGAAGTGGCACAACTCATTCACCATCACAACGGAGTTTGTTTTGTGGATTTTGCCTGTTCTGGACCTTATGTAGCCATCGACATGCATCCGCAAGCTCCTGATGCTTATTTAGATGCTATTTTCTTTTCGCCTCATAAATTTTTAGGCGGACCTGGAACTTCTGGAGTGTTGATTTTTAATAAAAACTTATATAAAAATAATGTACCCGATTGCCCGGGTGGTGGAACGGTTAGTTGGACCAATCCTTGGGGAGAGCATAAATATATTGACAATATTGAAGATCGAGAAGATGGTGGAACGCCTGGTTTTTTACAGGTAATAAAAACGGCTTTGGCGATTCAATTAAAAGAAAAAATGGGCGTTCAAAATATTTTGGACCGCGAACATGAATTGGTTGAATATATTTTTGCAACACTAAATCAGTTGCCTAATTTACATATTTTAGCGAATCAACACCAAGATCGTTTGGGTGTAATTTCCTTTTATATTGATGATTTACATTATAATTTAGGGGTAAAATTACTCAATGATAAATTTGGTATTCAAACTCGTGGGGGTTGTAGTTGTGCCGGCACTTACGGACATTATTTACTGCATGTGGATCAAGAAACTTCTCATAATTTAGTGTGCCAAATTTCTTCGGGCGATTTAATTCAGAAACCGGGTTGGATAAGAATGTCTGTGCATCCAACTACAACATCGGCAGAAATTGAATTTGTTTGCGAAAGTATTCGTTTGTTAGCTGAAAATCATCAAGAATGGGCAAAAGAATATCAATACAATCCAAAAACCAATGAATTTAACCACAAAGCTGCAGCGTCTTTAGAAAAAGAACGGGTTGCAACTTGGTTTAAGGTTTAGTATTCATATATTTCCATCGTTTGTGCGTCCATAAGTAATATTCGGGCGCTTCTAGTATTTGTTGTTCTACTAATTTCAGAAAACGATCAGTAATTTCATAATTTGGAACCGATTTAGTATCTTCAGAAAGCACTTGAAAACTTGCTTCATAATAGCCTCTTTTGATTTTTTTGGTTCTCAAGAAGATGACATTCATATCATATTTTTTGGCTAACATTTCACCTCCAGTATGAACAGGAACTTCAACACCCATAAATTTTTGCCAATGATGTGTTGTATTTAATTTTGGAGATTGGTCACTTACTAATCCATACAAACTAAAAGTTTTACTTCTAAAATTAGAAGCCATTGTTGGAATTGTTTCTTTACTATCAATCAATTCTCCTTTAAATTTTGAACGAATTTTTCTAACTAATTTATCAAAATAAGGATTTGCTAATTTTTTATAAACTCCATATCCCTTAAAATTGGTATGGTAATTCATTGAAACAGCCCATTCATAACTAGCATAATGCGCGCATAATACAGCAATGCTTTTTTCTTTTTTCTCTAATTCATAATACACTTCCATATTTGAAAAGGTATATCTTTTTTCAATTTCCTTTCTAGAAATAGTTAATGTTTTTATCATTTCTAAAAATAAATCACAAAGATGACTATAAAACTTCTTTTCAATTAAAAGACGTTCTTTATCTGACAAATGGGGTAGTGCAATTGCTAAATTTCCACGAACAGTTTTTTTTCGATAGCCAATTAAATGGTACGTTATGATATAAACAAAATCTGAAAATAAATATAAAATAGGGAATGGCAGCATTGATATCAACCAAAGGAGAGGGTAAATTAGAAGGTATACGATTAATTGCATTCGAAATATTTTTTACAAATATACTTTTTTAGTTCTAAGTTAATTTACCAAACTATTCATAAATTTACAAAAAAATAAAATATGATTGTTAGTATACTTGTTTTAATCCTTGCAACAGTAATTATAAGTTATAAAGGAATTCAGGATTCTTTGTTTTTTAGAAAGAATGAATTCCATATTGGAAGTATTCAGGCAGGCGAACAATTTAGAATGTTAAGTTCGGGTTTTTTGCATGCCGATTTTCAACATTTGTTCTTCAATATGTTTACGTTGTATTTATTTGCACCCTATGTGGTGTTTCATTTTGGTAATTTTTATTTTTTTGTGCTCTATTTTGCCAGTTTGATAGCAGGTAGTTTGCTCACTTTGCATTTTCACAAAAGTGAGTATCAGTATAGAGCTGTTGGTGCTTCGGGAGCAGTTACGGGTATAATTTATAGCGCCATTTTAATTGAACCCAATATTTACATGTATGGATTTATGCCCGGATATGTTTTTGGATTTCTTTATTTGATATTGTCTATTTACGGAATGAAAACTAAAAGAGATAATATAGGTCACGTTGCCCATTTTGGAGGAGCAATTGGTGGTTTTGTAATCACGTTGATAAAAGAACCGGAACTCCTTTCTTTGCAACCGCTAACTGTAGCGGCTTTATTGATTCCAATTGTTGTATTATTTTTTCTAGAAAAGACCAATAAGTTATAGCTTTTGGCACACTCCTTGTAATCCCTAATTAATAAATAAGAGTAATATGAGAAAATTAGTATTCGTGCTTACACTATTTGTAGTAACAGCACAAGCACAAGCACAAGAGCTTAAACAAATGCCACAAATTTTGGTTAGTGGTGAAGGAAAAATTTCTGTAACACCAGACGAAGCTATTATTTCGGTAGCAGTTGAGAACACGGGTAAAGAAGCGACTGAAGTTAAAAAGAAAAACGATGAGATTATTGATAAAGTACTGAAACTAATCAAAAAAAGTGGTATTCCTACAGCAGATTATCAAACGCAACAGGTTAATTTATACAAAAATTACGATTACATCGCAAAAAGACACAATTTCGTAGCCAATCAAACCTTGTCTATACATTTAAAAGATTTATCAAAGTACAACCAATTGTTGATGGATTTATTAGATAGCGGTATTAATTCCATACAAGGAGTAGTCTTTAAATCTTCTAAAATTAAAGAATATGAACGACAAGCCAGAAAGAATGCTATTGAAGATGCCAAGCAAAAAGCAGCGGATTATGTTTCGGTGTTGCCGGGACAAAAAGTAGGGAAGGCATTACAAATTTCGGATCAATCGTTTACAAATTATCCAAGACCTGTTTTTGCCGAAATGAAAACAATGGCTATGGCAGATTCTGCTGAAACATCACGAGAAACACTCGCTATTGGTGAAATTGAAATAAGCGCTACAGTAACTGTTACATTTTTATTGGAATAAGTGCAATAACATAATCTCAATAAGCCAGAATTTGAATTCTGGCTTATTGATAATTTATTAAATTAATTTTGTTAGCTATAAAATAGATTTTAATTTATTGCCATCTCTTATTGGTACATAACTATTTTTAAACTTTTAAAAAAAAAAGCACCTCGTTAAAGGTGCTTTTGTGGGGAGAGCAGGATTCGAACCTGCGAAGATGTAATCAGCGGATTTACAGTCCGCCCTCGTTGGCCGCTTGAGTATCTCCCCAAGCCA
>CAISYO010000288.1 GCA_903889745.1 uncultured Bacteroidota bacterium
CACCGTAATCGCGCCATTCGAGTTCTCTTATTATTATTTCCTTTACTTCCGATTTTACATAAGGAATGTAATTCAACAAAGGCCATGAAGAGAAAGGTTTGGTTTTAGCAATAATTCTTCTTCTTATTGGACTCATCAACGGAAAGGTTTTGAGCGGAACATTTCCATATTTTTTATGGATGTCCTTTAAATTCGAAGTGTTTTTATACACCCACGCTTGAGGCAAAGTAATTTCCGTCACAACATTTCTCCCATCAATTAGGTGTTTGATTTTTTTTTCTTTACATATAATATCCAATGCCGAAAATATGGCAATGTCAGTGACTGCCTCAATATCAATAACATTAGCTTTAAAATAGGATCGCTGAATATCTCTAAACTCATTCCAATCAATAACATAGGTATAGAGATCAAAGCCACATTTAGAAACAATATTTTCAATGTTTTTTACGGCCAATTCCGAATTCCATCCATTGTCAAAATGTACACATAATACCCGCAAACCATTTTTAGCGGCAATGTAAGCAAGATAAGTACTATCAACTCCTCCACTAACTCCTAGAATGCAATCGTATTCTTTGCCTTTTCCATCCTTTTTAATTTGTTCAATAATTGTATTAAACTCCCTTTCACCCTCGTTTCCTTTTTTAACTTGGTTTTTTTCTGCTTCTAGGTACTCGTAATAATAGTTACATATTCCTTTATCATCAAAAATAATATTTGGATCGGCTATAGTGTCCATTACAGACATACTGCATTGTTGGTAATTTAAAACTTGACGAGATACTTCCATAATTATTTGAATACTTTTTCTTTTAATTCTTTTTGCGTAGGATAACTAATTAACACGGCTTGGTGTGGACGTTGAAAAACAAACATACTCCCTGCAGCTACGGCACTAGCACCCGCTTGCTTTGCACTATAAAAATCTTCTAAACTACCCGCGCCACCCATGGCAACTACAGGAATATTGACTGCTGATGCTATTTCCTGGATAAGCGAGGTGTCATATCCTTTATAGGTTCCATCCGCATCGATATTATTTATTAAAATTTCTCCAGCTCCAGCTTGTTCAACAATTTTCGCAAATTCAACTAGTGAAAATTTCGTACTGTTTTTTCCATTATCGGTATGAACCTTGTACTTTCCAAAAAATCCTTTTTTTACATCAATACTAGCAACAACACTTTGACTCCCAACCAAATTAGCGGCTTGAGTAACGAGATTGAGGTTAGAATGTAAGGATTTATTAAGAATCACTTTTTCGAAACCACTGTGTAATATTTTTTTTATTTCTTCCAATGTAGTAATACCGCCCCCATAAGCCATCGGCATAAAAGCTTCACTGGCAATTTCGGCAATTGCATCAAAATTTGGAGGTCGATTCTCTCGTGAGGCATCAATATCAAGCACTACTATTTCGTCCACCTCTTTTTCATTGAAAATTTTCACGGCATTAATTGGGTCGCCTAGGTATTTGTAGTTCTTGAACTGAACCGATTTTATCAGTCCGCCTTTGTGAATAAGCAATGAGGGTATAACTCTAATTCGCATTAATACTTTTTTGCAAAATTTTCTAATAACTTCATTCCATATTTATGACTTTTTTCAGGGTGAAATTGAACGCCAAGTATGTTTTCGTACTCAATTCCTGCGGCAAAATCATATCCATAATCGGCAGTAACCAGACAATCCTTTTTATTTTCTAATTCCAAATGGAAGGAATGTACAAAATAAAACCGAGGGTCTGCGTGCATATTTTCGAACAATTTCGATGAATTATAATTCGCCACATCTGTCCAACCCATATTGGGTATTTTTTGAGTCGTTGCTAATTTGGTTTTGTCAAAAGCAATGGTTTTCCCTTTAATCCATCCCAACCCTTGTTCTATTCCTTCTTCACTACTTTCGGTGAACAATTGTACTCCCAAACAAATACCTAAAATTGGGGTTTTATCTATTAAAACCTTTTTATTTAATATTGGAATTAAACCTGAAGCATGAAGCTGTTGCATTCCATAATCAAAATTCCCAACACCTGGTAATATTAACTTTTCTGCTTTTGCAATCACTACTTCATCATTAGAAATTTGTGAAGGAATGCCTAAGTGATTAAGCATGTTTTTTATCGAGCCGAGGTTGCCAGTGTTGTAGTTAATAATTATTATCATTTAAACGTTTAAATGTTTTTTACGATATGATTCATATTCTTCATGTCTGATGTAACCATTATATTCAAATGTTGATTTATTTAGTATACATTTTTCTCTTTCTAATTTTTTTATTTCTTTAGCGGGATTACCTCCAATTATGCAATATCCCTCTTCAAATGATTTTGTAACAATTGCACCTGCACCAACAATTGTAAAATCTCCCAATGTTACACCAGGCATAATTATAGAGCCCATACCTAGCCAACAATATTTGCCTATTTTAACTTCCCCAATTATATGTTTTGCATTATCATATACATCATGATTTGCAGATATTATTCCTACGTTTGGTGCAATTTGTGTATAATCCCCAATGTGAATTTTTCCAATTGCCTGAATATAATTTCCAGGACTATACCCCGGGCAAGTTTCTATTCCACAATAAATATTATTTGGATTAGAAACTAAACTTGTAAAATGAACCGGCCAATAGGAATCATTGCAATGACCTTTAACTTTTTGATTATACCATAAATCAAATGAAATTGGTGTTTGTGTATTGCTTGTATTTATAAAAAAATGAAAATTTTTAAGCCTTGGCAATACCTTTCTTAGGATAAAATTAGGTAATATTAGAAATAATATCCTATAAAATCTATTTAAGTTCATTTTTTAAGCTAAAATTATATGA
>CAISYO010000289.1 GCA_903889745.1 uncultured Bacteroidota bacterium
ATTCGTTTGGCCGCCAGAACAAGCTCCACCAGCACCGGGAGCTTGCAAAATAGCAGGATTAATAATTTCAATAAAATCTCCATCAGCTGGTAAAAAAGACTTCCAAACTCCTGAAATTGGGGATGTATTGCAACCATTACTAACCCTTACCTGCAAAAGGTCGAGCGACGGCTTGGGTGTTGATGAAGATGAACCATAATTGGATAATGTCTCAAATTCTGCAGCAGGTGCAGGAGAACCTCCGTTAGACACTATCATTACTAACTTCCACTGGCAAGTACCTGTGGCTAAAGTAGAAGTACTAGCAGCCACTTTTAATTTTAAAATGGTGGAGCCGTTTAAGGTAAGACCACCATTGTATTTTGTGAAATTATCAAAATAAAATTCTTTATTGGGTTGTGTATCCATAATGATAGCACTATTGGAATGATTAGGGTCGCAATTAAATGTGGTAGGTACATCACAAGCAACAACAGTTATATTGGCTTGAGCATAAGACTTATTAACACCTAACGAAAATAAGAATAAAATAAAATATGAAATATAGGGCGAACTACAATACTTTCTATTATTTATAGCTAAACATGTAGAATTGATTTTGCGCATTATTGTAGAACCTTTATTACACTTGGAAAAGTTGAAAAATAAAACAAAACCGGCTAAAAAGCCGGTTTTGTTTTTAAATTTACAAAAACTAATTAGTTTTCAATTAAAACGTATTTTACATTAGCTGTATAAACTCCTGGTTGTGCATAAGCAGCAGTGTTACCACCTGCTGCATTTAAAGAACCGTCAAGAGCGTTATTTCCACCATTAGCTAGAACTAAAGATGATGCATTAGGGAAAATTGCAGGTAAACTTGGAACAATACGGTAATCCATAGTGTAGCTATAGTTACTGTTTTGACCAACTAAACCACCAGTTAAAATTAAATAAGAACCACCAACTACAAAAGCTGTATTTGAGTTACCACCAGCGATGTATTTAGAAGCTAATGATGGACGACTATATGGTGCAGTAGTTGCATACACGTTATTGTTACCTGTAGTTGAACTAAAAGGTAATGAATAATCAACTGCAGCACCTGTAGAAGCAGCCGTAGATGGATTTACTTTATCTTGGTGTAACTCTAATAAAGTTAAAGGTAAAGTAGTTGTAGAGTTAGGATCTGAATCTCCACCATAAACTACTTGACTATCCCAAATTAAAGAACCAGCTGCAGCATTAGAAGAAAATGCCGCTGCATATAAATCCCAAGAAACTGTAGAAGATACAGTTAAGTTAGTAGCACCGTATTGAGTGATACCACCTACGTACTCAGAAATTTGGTCAAATACGAAATCAATGTTTGATGATCCGTTCATTCCTAATTGTAAAATTGGCTGTAAATCCATAGTTACAGTTACATTTTGCTCGTCTAATAATTGAGCTTTAGCGTTGTTAGCTGAAAAGAAAGCAGCTACAACAGCAACAGATAAAATTACTTTTTTCATGTTTTTTTGTTTTAATTGTTTGTTTAAATTGTTTGTTTTTTTTGCTGACCTATTTGGCTTGTCAACTCCGCCTTTCCTTGTTTTTCCTAGAAAACCAAG
>CAISYO010000290.1 GCA_903889745.1 uncultured Bacteroidota bacterium
CCTATCAAAATTCGGGATATTTTTCTAAACTTATAACTGATTATTTAGACGAAAAATCTGAATTGCAATCACTGTATAATCGTTTTCCAAAAATTGAGCATTTTCAAAACCAAATCGACGAAAAAAGCAATAATTTTCCGTTTGAAAATCGGCAAATTTTAGTTTCGGCATTAGAAAAACAATATAAAAATTTTAAAATTTCAGAATATACTTCACAAAATATTCAGCTTTTAAAACAATCAAATACATTTACAATTTCCACAGGGCATCAACTTAATTTGTTTTCTGGACCACTCTATTTTCTTTACAAAATTATATCAACCATTAATTTGTGTAAAGAATTAAAATTAAAATTTCCTGCTCAAAACTTTGTACCTATTTATTGGATGGCAACCGAAGATCATGATTTTGAAGAGATTAATTATTTCAATTTCAAAGGAAAAAAAATCAGTTGGAATAAAGAAAGTAAAGGAGCAGTGGGTCGTTTTGACACTAAAAGATTGGATGAGGTTTATACCTCTTTTTCTGAAGAAATTGGAACCGGAAATAACGCAAATTACTTATTAGATTTATTTAAAAAATCCTATTTAGAACATCAAAATTTAGCCGATGCCACCCGATTTTTAGCCAATGAGTTATTTAAAAATGAAGGTTTAGTGATTATTGATGGTGATTCAAATGAATTAAAAAAACTTTTTGTTCCTTATATAAAAAGAGAATTAGTCGAACAAATTTCTTATCAAAAAGTAACAGAAACACTCTCAAAACTATCTGATTATATCGTTCAAGTTAATCCTAGAGAAATCAATTTGTTCTATCTTCAAGACCAATTGCGAGAGCGCATTATTTTTGAAAATGGAAATTACAAAATTAATAACACTTCGTTAGTTTTTTCAGAAAGTGAAATTATAACCGAATTAGAAAAAAATCCAGAAAATTTTAGTCCAAATGTGATTTTACGTCCGCTATATCAAGAAGTAATATTACCTAACCTTTGCTACATTGGTGGCGGTGGAGAAATTGCCTATTGGTTAGAATTACAATCTAATTTTGAAGCAAATAAAGTTACTTTTCCAATGTTATTAGTACGAAATTCAGTGCTTTTAGCTACCGAAAAACAAGTAATGAAATTAGATAAATTAGGATTAAGTTGGAATGAAATTTTTATGTCACAAGAATTACTTTCCAATAAAAAAACGAAAGAGTTTTCCAACTTTACAATCGATTTTTCTGAACAAAAAGAGGTTTTAAAACAACAATTTATAGCCTTACATGAAATTGCGTTAAACACTGACAAATCATTTATTGGCGCAGTAAAAGCACAAGAAATCAAACAAATAAACGGATTAGATAAGTTAGAAAAACGTTTATTAAAAGCAGAAAAGCGCGTTTTATCAGAAAAATTAAATCAGCTTTATGTTTTACAAAATGCACTTTTCCCAAAAGGAAATTTACAAGAGCGTACAGATAATTTTGCTACTTTTTATAGTGAATTTGGACCCCAATTAATAGCGCAACTTTTAACAGAATTAAAACCTCTTGAACAAAAGTTTAGTATTATTAAGTTTTAAAGATAAAACTAACCTTCTTTTACATTAAAAAATTAGTCAAGAATCTTTCCTTTTTTAAAGAAATATAGCTACTTTTGCACCCAATTTAAATTTAATTAAAATGGCAAGTAATAGAACTTTTACAATGATTAAGCCAGATGCTGTTGAAAACGGACACATTGGTGGAATTTTAAATATGATTGCTGAAGGTGGTTTCAGAATTGTTGCAATGAAATTAACGCAATTAACAGTTGCAGATGCTCAAAAATTTTATGCTGTACATAGCGAAAGACCATTTTTTGGTGAATTAGTTGAGTTCATGACAAGAGGTCCAATTGTGGCTGCAATTTTAGAAAAAGATAATGCAGTGGAAGACTTCAGAACTTTAATTGGTGCTACAAATCCTGATGATGCCGCTGAAGGAACTATCCGTAAAAAATATGCAACTTCAATTGGAGAAAATGCTGTTCACGGATCTGATTCTGATGAAAATGCTACTATTGAAGGTGCTTTCCATTTTGCTGGAAGAGAGCAGTTTTAGTATTCAGTGTTCAGTCTCAGTAGGCAACTATAAAATATAAAATCCCGATTGTAACAAATCGGGATTTTTTTATCTTAATACTAATTGGGTAACTAGTTCTTTCTGGAGCTCTTCATTAATCATTTTGATTATTTTATCTTTTCCATAACTCAATTCTTCTCGCAATACAGCAGATGATAATGCTACGTAGAGAGTTTTACCTTTCAATTGAATTTCGGTAGTATAATTATTGACTCCATTTCCCATTAAATTTTTCCAGGCATCACGCACGTTTACAACATCCATACCTGATTCTAATTTATTCTGAATAATAAATTGTTTCAACACATCGCCTATAGGACTTTCTTCATTGAATCGTTTAGCCATAATTATTTTTCAGAAAATTTAACAGGTCTTTTATAATGGTATTCTAAATCTTGCTGATTTTTTACTACAAATTGATCTTTTGTCAACGTAATGATATCTTCGTTCCAACTAGCGTAGGTTGTTTTATAATAAATAGAAGCAGTGCCATCTTTTATCACAACATTTACCGATTCATTTATATTATTTGTTAAATAAGTTCCGTCGATTTGAGGCATCACTTTAGTTCTAAAACCATTTGATTTGGTTATTTTAAAAAAATCAATGGTTTCATTTACTTTATATTCTTTTTTTTCACCATCAGGTAAAACTACTTTCTCAATTTCCCAATAACCATTTAAATGTTGTAAATCAGCCTCTACAAAAGATTGTTTACACGACAATAATGCACCAAAAACAAGAAATAACATTACTTTTTTCATTCTAACGCCTTTTTAATGGGTTAAATTTACAATAAATTCTGTTTTGAATTAAACTTTTTAGTAGTTTTAAGGTCAGAATAGTAATAACTCTTACTTTTTGTCTAAATGAAAAAAATTGCGCTATTTTTTACCAGTTTATTGCTAATTAGTTGTGGGTCAGATGATGCATCAACTTCACCAATTCCAGAAGAATCAATGTATTTTCCACCCAATGGTTCAACTATTTGGGAAACAAAAACTGTTGCAAGTTTAGGTTGGAATCAATCGCAAGCGCAGCCTTTGTTAGATTATTTAGCGTTAAAAAACACAAAAAGTTTTATGATATTGCACAATGGAAAAATTGTGATGGAAAATTATTTCAATGGTCATAATGCAAATGAGCCTTGGTATTGGGCAAGTGCAGGAAAAACATTAACTGCTACGGTTACCGGAATTGCAGAACAAGAAGGGTTTTTAAATAGTAACAATAAAGTATCAGATTATCTAGGAACAGGTTGGACAACTGCTCCAATTGAGAAAGAGAATCTAATTACCAATAAACATCTATTGACCATGACATCTGGGCTTAACGACGCATTAGGCGATAATGTTTCTCCTTCAAATCTTCAATATGTTGCCGATGCTGGCACACGATGGGCCTATCATAATGTATATGTAAAATTACAAGACGTTGTTGCAGCTTCAACAGGGCAGAGTTGGGATAATTATTTCAATACAAAGTTGCGAGATAAAATAGGAATGACTGGTCTTTGGGTGCAAAATTCAGGCTTGAGTGTATATTGGAGTAATTCTAGAAGTATGGCGCGATTTGGTTTATTGGCGTTAAATAATGGAAAATGGAAAGATACTCAACTTATCAATTCAAATTTCATGCAACAAGCCACAACTACTTCACAAAACATCAACTTAGCCTATGGCTATTTATGGTGGCTAAATGGAAAATCTAATTATAGATTACCTCAAACTCAATTTCAATTTAATGGAAAAATAATTCCTACTGCACCCGATGATTTATATTGTGCCCTTGGCAAAAACGATCAAAAAATATATGTTGTTCCCAGTAGAAAATTAGTCATTATCAGAATGGGAAATGCCGCTGATGATGTAAATATGGCGCTATCAGATTTTGATGAAGTATTATGGCAAAAAATTAGTGCTTTGATCAACTAATTATTTTTGTACTTTTTTCTTAGCACTTATAAGTTTAATAATAACATACATAATAATAGCAAAAGAAATTAATCGTAATGTCATAAAGAAAAAACCAATTTCATCAAAAGGGATTGCAATAAGAGCAAGTACTAAAGCTACTATAAGCAACTTAACCATTTTATATTTTAAAAATTCCATTTGTTATTATTTAAAAAATGAATCTACAAATTCATACTTATTGAACACTTGAAGGTCTTCTATTCCTTCACCAACACCTATATATTTAACGGGTATTTGAAATTGATCTGAAATACCAATTACAACTCCTCCTTTAGCGGTTCCATCTAATTTTGTTACGGCTAAACAAGTAACTTCTGTAGCAGCAGTAAATTGTTTGGCTTGTTCAAAAGCATTTTGACCAGTGGAACCATCTAAAACTAAAAGCACGTCATTTGGTGTATCTTCCACTACTTTTTGCATTACTTTTTTCACTTTTGAAAGTTCGTTCATTAAACCTACTTTATTATGTAAACGACCAGCAGTATCAATAATTACAACGTCGGCGTTTTGTGCTACAGCGCTTTGTAAGGTATCAAATGCAACAGATGCTGGATCACTACCCATTTGTTGTTTCACGATTGGCACACCTACTCTATCTGCCCAAATTTGTAATTGATCTATGGCTGCTGCTCTAAACGTATCTGCAGCGCCTAAAACCACATTATAACCTGCCTTTTTAAACTGATAAGCTAATTTTCCTATCGTTGTGGTTTTACCTACTCCGTTTACTCCTACTACCATAATTACGTATGGTTTTTTATCTACTGGAATAGAAAATTCTGTAGCTTCTCCAGAGTTTGTTTCTGATAATAAACTGGCAATTTCATCTCGAAGAATAGTGTTTAATTCGTCGGTGCCCAAATATTTATCTCGTGAAACACGTTCTTCAATGCGTTCAATAATTTTTAAGGTAGTATTTACACCTACATCAGAAGAAACTAATATTTCTTCTAAGTTGTCTAAAACCTCATCGTCTACTTTTGATTTTCCGGCAACGGCTTTTGTAAGCTTAGAAAAAAAAGACGTTTTTGTTTTTTCTAATCCTTTATCTAATGTTTGCTTTTCTTGTTCGTTTAAAACAGGATCAGCTTTTGATGAAGAAAATATTTTTTTAAAAAAACTCATTTGAAATGATTTTTTGATTTATTGCATTAGTTGATTGAAAACGGAAATTTGCATCCTTTTGATTGTTCATAGCCCCGATTGAAGCAAACTACCGTGTAGTGCGAAAAGCGGGAACATGGTATAAAAAAGGTACTCTGATTGGCTTCAAATAATTATACTGACAAATGTAAAAATAAAAAAGCTACTTTCAAACGAAAGTAGCTTATCTATATAATTGTTTTTATGAATTATTTCTTTTTCAAGAATTCATCAACTAATTCAGGAGCCATCACAGATTCAACGAATGTGTAAGCGCCAGTTTTTGGAGATTTAACCATTTTAATAGCTTTGGTTAATCTTTTAGAAGCTGTTTGTAAAGTTGCTACGGTTTTCTTTGCCATGACTTATCTTATTTAATTTCTTTATGTACAGTTACTCTTTTTAAGATTGGATTAAATTTTTTAATCTCTAATC
>CAISYO010000291.1 GCA_903889745.1 uncultured Bacteroidota bacterium
AGATTTTGAATAAAACAATAAATAAATTGAAATACCCCCTTTTCAAATAACAAAAATTTAAGGTATCAAACAGAGATGGGGGGACTCTATCTAAATCCATTTGAAGTTAGCCCAAATATTTTGCATTGAAAATTATCTCAATATGATTAATATCCTACCCCTTAAACTTAGGGTTAGGGTTTGGTTGAAAACATCTGTTTTTGACCACCCAAAATGTCCCTTAATAACAAAAGCGGACATTGGGACCATTTTCATTGACTTCCAATTAGTTGTGTAAATAGTGATTTTTAAAATGTCCCGTTTTATATATTATTTCTCATTATCAGACATATTACATATCTTTGACATATAAACAAAGAATATGACAACTTCAATAGACAAAACCTCTGATTACCTCTCCACTGAGGAACTAAGAAAACTGAATAGATACTTCCAAAACCAAAAGAACTACTCTATGGCACTCCTAATTGAGTTCGGATTTAGAACCTTACTCCGTTTTAGTGATTTAGAGAGGTTTAAATGGGAGGATATATTGGATATGGATGAACTTACCCTCAATGAAAAGAAAACCAATAAGAGAAGGGCAATTAAGGTTGGAGGGGTATTGAAAGATATCATATCCAAAACCTATGAACTTATGGGGTCCCCTTCTTTAGATTGTGAAGTATTTGATTATACACTTCGCCACACCAACCGATTACTTCAAATTGGGGCAAAAGAGATAGGAATTAGAAAGAAAAACATCTCTACCCATAGTTTGAGGAAAAGTGGGGCGAGATTTATATGGGAGGAATTTAATAAATCAGATGAAAGTCTAATTAAATTGAGTATGGTATTAAATCACTCTTCATCAGCAATTACTCGAAGATATTTGGGTATTACCAAAGAGGAGATAGCAGATATATATGAAGGATTTAATTTCAAATTATAGTATAAGAATTTATTAAAATTACTTCCCTTTTGATGAAACTAATTTACCCAATTCCAATAAGAATTCAGATTCAGACAAAACCCCATTTTTTCTTTTTTGTAACAACATTTCAGTCTTAGCTTCTGTACTTTCCTTTTTTGATTTACTTCCCTTTGGGCCAATGAACTCTCCTTTACCCATAAAAGCTCCCATTGTCTGAAACTCCTCTTTCACTTCATCCCTTAGAGAATTCACATAATATTTGAACATCTTCTCATCGCTATGTCCACTTATCTTCTTAATATCAGTTGGTGAAATTTTTTGAGATAATGCAAAGTTGATAAAAGTCTTTCTACCCATATGGGTATGAAGTACTTCATAAAGCTTTTTCTCATCTTCAGTTCCTTCTTTAAATCCACTTCCACTTCTAATCTCAACATTCACCATATTACTTAAATCGGCTTTAACCTCCAACCCTATCCTCTTTAATATTAAATTAGTATTTGCATTAGATAAAAACTTTTCTCCATCAAATCGCGGAAATAGATAGTGTGTATCTACCTTATTGCCATCATTCCGTTTCCCATTCTTATCTTTTGAGTATTTCATCCAAATTGCCCTACTCATCTCATTCATCGGTATAGTAGTGGGTGCAGATGTTTTTAACCTAATTAATTCAAAACAATCCTTAGCGAAATCAAAATCTGCTACTTTCAGATTTGCGGCATCCACATAAGCCAAAGATGTTGAACAAAGGAAACAGAAGAAATCCTTAACTACCTCCATTGATGTATATTTCTTACAATGGGGTATTATTTCAA
>CAISYO010000292.1 GCA_903889745.1 uncultured Bacteroidota bacterium
AGGATCACTTGTAATAAAAGACAGTTTTGCCCCATTATATTGAAATGTAACTTGTCCAGAAAGTTGTGTACTACCATTATTTTTAAACCATAAATCATAATATGTAAAAAATCCAGGAATAACATTTGTTTTTGGAATTGCTACTACCTCTAAATCATTCACATTGGATGTAGCAGAAATGCAAAAATCTGCAGCTGTTGTAGTCCCCGGAGTCGAAAAATTAAATACTTGATTTGAGGGAGTAATCGAAAAATAAGTTGGTAAATTATCTATAGAAACCGTATTTGTTCCTACATCTCCTATTAAATAATATTGGTTTGAATTAAAATTAGTAGTAGTACTAGAATATGTCACCGATCCATTTACATTTTTAAATTTTAAATTATTTATAAAAGCATCATTACTATCGCATCCGTCATTATTTGAATCAAACTTTACCTTTCCTAAAATTCTATTTTTAAATACTACTATATAAGCATAGTTAACATAACAATCTGTAGGGCTCGAAGGATTGCAAATTTTATAAGGCAGAGTGTAAGTCCCTTCAAGAACATTTGCCGCAATGCTAATCGTACCATCGGTGTTTAATGTAAAACCAACTGGATTATTTAGAGAAGTTAAAATAATACTAGATGGATTTGTAATTAAACTTCCATTCAATGTATCATTTGATAGTACACTTACAGTGGTTGAATTAGGATAATTGGAGTTAAAATTGTCGTAGTTTGCAACCAAACTAGAAATTCCAGTTACTACAACAGTTGCTGTTGCTTGCGAAATCATCCAGGAGTTACCATTAGTTACATTATAATTTAATAAATAAGTCCCTGGCGCTGTACCAATAGCAACATTTATTGTTCCGTCTGTATTTAGCGTGAAACCAGATGGAAAAGAAATTGGACTAAGAATTGGAGCCCAAACACCACCACATTCCAGAAAATCATTAGCAAGAACACTTGGTGTAGTGCCACCAATAGTATTATTAATTGGTGTTAATGAAAAATCATCATTTTGTGCAAATATGTTTGGATAAGGTTCAAACTGTATATATAAAGTTGCCGTTTTACAATTATTGGGATTAGCAATTTCACATAATGTATAATTAATTTGACAAAAAAGTAGACCATTATTATTCGAGATATAAAAATTCCCATTAGGTTCAATTTGAGTATTATCACACCAATTATAATTAATAGTTAATACAACATTTGCCGGCACCAATACATTGCCTGGTTGTGTATAATAAGGCTCTAAAACTACAGGAACCCCATTTAATGTTGAATTTTGACCTCCCCAATTATTTCCATTTACTATATTTCCATTGCCATAACAACCTCCAAAATACACATTCTGATCATAGGTTTGAAGTTGGGTATTTAATGTAACAATACCAGTATCACAAATAGCAGGATTGGCAATATCACAAATTTGATAAATTAAAGTATATGTGCCTTGTGGCGTCCCCGCTGCAACAATAATATTTGACCCAGAAATACTTACACCTGTAGAAGTAGAAAACACCAATGAGA
>CAISYO010000293.1 GCA_903889745.1 uncultured Bacteroidota bacterium
CGTTTTCTTTAGTGTTGTTTTAACTATAAATAGAATTGAAAAACAGAATGATTAGTAGTAACTTGAACAAGATTAATTATCTTTGCAATTCTATTAAAATCAATAATGATACAAACCGATTTTTCAACGTTAGAACCTAAAAAAAATATCTTAATAAAAGGAGCGCAATTGCACAACCTTAAAAATTTAGATGTAGCCATTCCTAGAAATAAATTAGTGGTTATAACAGGGCTTTCAGGATCTGGAAAATCGAGCTTGGCTTTTGATACACTGTATGCAGAAGGTCAACGCCGCTATGTTGAAAGTTTATCGTCTTATGCACGCCAATTCCTAGGCCGATTAGACAAACCAAAAGTAGAATACATCAAAGGAATTGCTCCTGCAATCGCCATAGAACAAAAAGTAAATACAAGTAATGCCCGTTCAACCGTAGGTACTTCAACCGAAATATATGATTATCTCAAGTTGTTATTTGCTCGCATTGGTAAAACCTATTCTCCTATTTCAGGAAAAGAAGTAAAGAAAGATACTATTTCTGATGTTGTTACTTCAGTTAAAAATTTTGCCATTGATAGCAAGTGGCTACTCCTCGCTCCTATTCATCTGGAAGCTGGACGAGCCTTAGAAGACAAATTAAAAGTGTTGTTACAGCAAGGTTTTGCACGTATTTTGGTAAATAATGAAATGGTGCGATTAGATACGGTTGACCAACACCATTTAGACAATAAAGATATTTTATTAATCGTTGACCGAATTGTTGTAAAAACTGAAGAAGAGTTTTATAACCGTTTAGCCGACGCCATTCAAACTGCATTCTATGAAGGAAAAGGTGTTTGCTATTTACAAGAAGTAGATTCGCAAAATAGAATGGAGTTTAGTGCAAATTTTGAACTAGACGGACTTACTTTCTTAGAGCCTAATGTTCACTTATTCAGTTTTAATAATCCATATGGTGCTTGTCCTACTTGTGAAGGCTATGGAAGTATTATCGGAATAGATGATGATCTAGTCATTCCAAATACGGCTTTATCCATTTATGAAAATGCAATTTACCCTTGGCGCGGCGAAAGCATGGGTTGGTATAGAGATCAATTAGTTAACAACGCTTATAAATTTGATTTTCCTATTCACAAACCCTATTTTGAGCTTACAGAGGCACAGAAACAATTAATTTGGAAAGGAAACTCTTATTTTACAGGTCTACATGATTTCTTTTCGGAATTAGAAGAAAAAAATTATAAAATACAAAATAGAGTAATGCTTTCACGTTACCGTGGTAAAACAAAATGCCCGGTTTGTAAAGGAAAAAGATTGCGAATTGAAGCAAATTATATTAAAATTGCAGATAATACCATTTCAGATTTAGTGGATTTGCCAATTGTAAATTTAATTGCCTTTTTTAAAGGTTTGACGTTAAATGAATACGATGCAAAAGTGGCTAAACGACTATTAATTGAAATCAATAATCGATTGGATTTTCTTTTTAATGTTGGACTTAGTTATTTAACGCTCAACCGAAATTCAAACTCGCTTTCTGGTGGAGAATCGCAACGTATTAACTTAGCTACTTCATTAGGTAGTAGTTTGGTAGGTTCAATGTATATTTTAGACGAACCAAGTATCGGATTACATCCAAAAGATACCGAACGATTGATTGAAGTATTAAAAAATCTACGCGATTTAGGCAACACTGTTATCGTTGTGGAACACGACGAAGACATCATGAAAGCCGCTGATATGATTATTGATATTGGTCCGGAAGCAGGAACCCACGGTGGCGAATTAGTAGCGCAAGGAACGTATGAGGAACTTCTAAAATTTGATTCGCTTACAGCAAAATATTTGAACGGTTCCGCCGAAATTTCGGTGCCAAAAACAAGACGAAAATACAAAAATCATATTGACGTTATTGGTGCGAGAGAAAACAACCTAAAAAATGAAAATTTCACCTTTCCATTGGAATGCCTAACGGTTATCACAGGTGTTTCGGGAAGTGGAAAAAGTACTTTGGTAAAGAAGATTTTATTTCCGGCCCTTCAAAAAAAATTAGAAGGCGTTGGTGAAAAAGCAGGACAATTTACTGAATTAGCTGGAAGTTTTTCGCACATCAAACATATCGAATATGTAGATCAAAACCCCATAGGTAGAAGTTCGCGATCCAATCCAGTTACTTATATTAAAGCGTATGATGACATTCGTGAACTATTTGCTAAACAGAGTCTTTCAAAACTGAGAAATTATCAAGCAAAACATTTTTCATTTAACGTTGACGGCGGAAGATGTGAAGTTTGTAAAGGCGATGGCGAAGTAACTATTGAGATGCAATTCATGGCCGATGTGCATTTAGAATGTGAAGTTTGTAATGGAAAACGATTCAAAAAAGAAGTTTTAGAAGTTACTTTTGAAGGAAAGAATATTGACAACATTCTAAAAATGACTATTGATGAAGCGCTTTCCTTCTTCACGGAACAGAAACAGACAAAAATTACCCAAAAATTACAACCCTTACAAGATGTAGGTTTGGGTTACGTGCAATTAGGTCAGTCTTCTTCTACCCTTTCTGGTGGTGAAGCACAACGTATAAAATTAGCCTCTTTTTTAGTGAAAGGAACGATTAAAGACAAAGCCTTATTTGTTTTTGACGAACCTACAACTGGATTACATTTTCATGATATCAAGAAATTATTAGCTTCGTTTGATGCCTTATTAGAAAAAGGACATTCAATCATTGTAATTGAACATAATTTAGACCTTATCAAATGTGCCGATTATATATTGGATATTGGTCCAGAAGGTGGAGAAAACGGTGGTAAATTAATTGCTTTTGGCACACCAGAAGAAGTGGCCAAAAACAAGAATTCAATTACTGGAAAATATTTAAAAGAAAAACTACAAAAATGATAAACCCTTCTACCACCGGATGGATTGATAAGTTTTTTACTGAAAATCAGGGTAATTTCATTGATTTTAAAAGTAATTATGTTTCATTCTATGAAAGTTGTAGAACAACTGGCTTTATTTATGGTTATGTAGTCAATTTTCAATTAAAAATGCCATTGAATACTTCAAAATGGTCATATGATGAAATTACTAAAGTTGGTTTTTTAAATACGTTATTCTCGGTTTATTTGCTTGAAAACCAAAAAGGCAATACAAAAGATTTTATTGAGTTGGTTTATGAATTTTACAAAATTATTCAGCCAGAAAACCTGAATTTTATTAAAAAAATTCTTCCAGAAGGTTCTCGCAGTTCAAGATTAGAAAAAGTAATTGACGATCGCATTCAAACCAATCAGAACAGTATTAGTAAAAACTTTTCACATGTTATAACTAATGCTTTGTTGTTTATTGATGTATTAGCATTTCACCATTATTTAAAAAATAATAATTTACCCAATGATTATTTAAAAAACATAGAATCAGATTGTATTAAGATTATATCATTTGCACTAAATATTAAACAAAATAAATCAAAATACGATGAATTATTGGTAAAATTATTTGAAAACTCCATTCGATATACAAAATTTACAACGATAGATTCTATTGCGTTTGCTGATCTTAAGTTATTAAAATACAACGAAATATTAGAAAAATTATATTTATTAGATATTGCTCAAATGGCGCTTTGGAGCGATGAAAAACTGGAAGAAAATGAGATTCAGTTGTTACAACAGATAAGTCACGATTTAGGACTAGATAGCTTATTATTAGAAAAAAGTGAAGATCAAATCAACTATTTTATACAACATTATAAAGCTGAAATACCTTTTTTTAATTATTCAAATCCCATAAAACATTTTTATGACCAAGCGAATAAAAACGTTACAAAACTAATTATTAGAAATAAAGATCGATTGACAAAAGAAATCAAAGAAAGTGGTGAATTGATGCAACTTTTAGCGAAATCAACGTCAAAAGATTTATCAAAAGAAGAAAAAAAGAAAGTAAAAAAACAGCTACTCGACATTTGTAAAACCATTCCGTCTTTAACTATTTTTTTACTTCCAGGAGGTGGTTTATTGTTACCTATTTTGATAAAATTTATACCACAACTCTTACCTTCTGCATTTAATGAAAATTTAGAAGATTAATAGGAAAATTCCAAATTTTAAAACCTAAAACTTTAATTGGTAAACATCATCTAAATCTTTATCACAACTAAAGTTTACGCCTAAATCAGTTACATAACCATCATTAAGACCATAAACCCAACCGTGTAAAGAAAGTTGTTGACCGTTTTTCCATGCGTTTTGTACAATAGAAGTTTTAGCTAAATCAAGTACTTGTTCTTTTACATTAACTTCTACAAATGTATTAAATCGTTCTTTTTCATCTATAATTGCATCTAATTCTTCATGATGAAAGCGATATACATCTTTGATATGACGAATCCAATTATCTATAATACCTATAGAATCATTACCCATTGCCGCTTTTACACCACCACAACCATAATGACCGCAAACAATTACATGCTTTACTTTTAAGGCGTTTACAGCATAATCCAAGACGCTTAACATATTCATGTCTGAATGCACTACCATATTTGCAATGTTTCGATGAACAAAAACTTCACCAGGTTCAGCACCAATGATTTCGTTTGCTGGAACACGACTATCTGAACAGCCGATCCATAATAACGGCGGACTTTGTCCGTCTGCTAAATTTTTAAAATAATCTGGGCTAATTGCTAATTTGTTTTCAACCCATTTTTTATTGTTGTCTAATATTTTTTTATAAAATTCGCTCATTTGAATTATATTTAATTTTTTTGTTCTTTAATCTTTACGTGTTTAAACTCTGTATTATCAATATTATACTGTTCTTTAAAACCTTTCAAAGTTAAATTAATTTCTTTATCTACTGCCGTTACATTTCTAAAATCTTTTAGCATTTCTACCACATCAAAATCAATATATTTTGTATTTGTAGCATCAATAATCACTTTAGAATCTTTTGGAATATCTCCTAAAGTACTTTTAATTGCTGCTTTATTTAAAAATGAAACTTCCTGTGCTAATTTAATAGTTATTACATCACCATCATGGAAAGATTCCTTTTTAAAAGAATAAGCAATTTTTAAATTTTGATACAAGATAAATAAAATACTTACACCAAGACCTATTCCAACACCTTTTAATAAATCGATTCCAACAACAGCAACAACAGTTATTATGAAAGGAATAAATTGAGAAAATCCGTTCTTCCATAAGTGTACAAAAACACTTGGTTTTGCTAACTTATAGCCAACCATCAATAAGACAGCAGCTAAAGCAGCCAAAGGAATTTTATTTAGAATAAAAGGAATAGAAAGTGCAAATAAAATTAGTAAGAATCCATGAAAAATAGTAGCTAATTTTGTTCTACCACCAGAATTAATATTGGCAGATGATCGCACCACTACCGAAGTCATTGGTAAACCACCTAACAAACCACTTACAATATTTCCTATTCCTTGCGCTTTTAACTCCCGATTCGTATCAGTAAATCGTTTAAATGGATCTAATTTATCAGTTGCTTCAATACATAATAATGTTTCAATTGAAGCTACGGCAGCAATCGTAATAGCTACAATCCATACTTTTTGATTGGTTAATGCATTAAAATTTGGCAATGAAAATCCTTCCTTAATCTCATTAAATGAAGGTAGATTTACCAAATGATTTTTCGTTGTAATTGCTAAAACAGATCCAGTTTTAATAAATATTTCATTCAAAATAATACTCAAAACTACTACAACTAGTGCACCAGGAATCATTTTTATTTTCTTTAAAGCCGGCACTTTATCCCAAATAATTAGAATAGTTAAAGAAATTAGTGCGATAATTAATGCTCCGCCATGTATAAAATTAATGGATTCTAACAAAGTATCAAAAGTAGTATGACCCGATTTTTCAATAAAAAAGAAATCGCCTTCATTATCTACATCATGACCAAAAGCATGTGGTATTTGTTTTAATATAATAATAATTCCAATCGCGGCAAGCATGCCCTCAATAACACTTGTTGGAAAATAATTTGAAAAACTTCCAGCACGAACAAATCCTAAACCGATTTGAATTAGACCTGCTAATATAACTGCAACTAAAAAAATATCGAAACCTCCTAAATCTGTTATAGCTGTTAATACTATTGCCGTTAAACCGGCCGCTGGACCAGTAACACTCAACGCAGAATTACTGAAAAATCCAACCAAAATACCACCAATTACTCCAGAAACTATTCCAGAAAACAATGGGGCACCAGAAGCTAAAGCGATACCTAAACATAAAGGTAATGCCACTAAAAAAACTACTAAACCAGAAG
>CAISYO010000294.1 GCA_903889745.1 uncultured Bacteroidota bacterium
TGCCACAAATCATGTTCCCATTTAAAAATATCATTTTTAATACGATCAGATTCTAAAAGAGCGTCTATGCCTTTACTGTAAAATTCGACATCTCTATCATAAACATTACTTTCTTTATAAGCCCTACTAGAAAATTGTCGTTTCCAAAAGATATCTTCAAAAGTTCGGCGCTCCGAATCATTTTTAGAGTTGTAGACTTCATATTGCGCAAAATATTTACGACAATTTGGAAAATATACCCAAAATTGAGTAATAGGACCAGCTTCTTCCTTACCTGGTTTCAATGCGTTAATTCCTAATCCCAAAATTCGAACTTCTAGGGTTGATTTTTGTTTATCAAAAAACCAATCTTCCTTAATATCTAATTCAATAAATTTTTCGAATAGCCAAGTTGAATCTTTTAAACCAGGTTTTCTTTCAAAACTAGAACTACCATCTGGTAACATTGTTTCTACATCTGTTGAATCGCCCTGAATAACCATTTTGTTTCTTACTTCTGATAATTCGTAATAGTCAATAAACTCCTCGTTTTTAAATGCAATAATTTCATTAGTTAAAATATGCTTTAAAAGTACTTGCATCAATGAAGTTCTGCCACTAACATACAGCTCAGGGTAATATAGTTGTTGATTTTGCTTTTCACGCATATCTAACTTTCTCCAAACTCGTTTTTCCCAAGTCACATCTCCTTCACGCAGATGAGTATAAGGAATAAAACGTCTATTGTTGGCATTTTCTTTATCGTAAACACCATCTCTATAATCACCGGGCTGGGGTTGAAAAACTCCAGGTTGTGCATAGGTTGCTAACGAAAATAATCCAAAAACCGTAGCAAAACAAATTCTTAAAACATTCATGATATTTAGTTATTAAAATTATTAATTCACTTTTAACTTGTGAGTTACAGTATTTGATCTGCCATCAGGTCCCTTAACGGTTACATCAATAAATAAACTTGAACCTTTATCAGCATTACGCACGATATTTAATCCCTCCCCTGCTAAATTATTTCCAGTGCCTTCACCGATTAGTGACTTCCCCTTCACTTTACCCGTAACTTCATATTTTAATACTACAAAGTTGGCTTGAAATTCAAATCCATTAGCACCAGCAGCAAGACCTGCTAAGTTTGATAACTCATTTTTTGTAAGTGTTGCTGGTGAAAATTTACCTGCTAACCTAAGTTCTGGTTTTGGCAAAGGCTTAACTTTAAATACAGACGTACCCTGAGGTTTAACACCATCTTTAGTTTTAGCAGAAACACTTATAGTACAAGTACCTGGTGTTGTAAAAGTACCATCAAACTTACCTCCACCTGCAGAACTTAACTTAACACCACCTCCATTTGCCGAAACAATTAATTCTGAAGGTGAAATTCCTGCAGCAGAAACTAAGATTGGATTTGTAACACCCACATAAAACACTTTCATTTGTTCAGCTGATACTGCTACAGAAGGGGCTGCAACCATATAGGTTTTCTCAAAAGGATAATATTTAAAAGTTCCTTCAGGGGTCTTATATTTTATTACACCTTTATAAGTTTGTTCTCCTTGACCACCTGTACCAACGGAATATTTACCCTCACCACCAACAATAGGGACTAATGTACCTTTCGCACCACCAGCAGCTGCGGCAGAGTCAACACCAATGATAATTTCCATATCACCTGCACCTAATTTAGAGGAAGATGCTGCTAAGAAAATATCTGCCTCATAAGGCTGTCCCGCTTGAATATATGCGGAAGGTGCAACAACTCTTGCTTTTATGGCATCAAATTTAATAGCTAATTTACCACTAGCTCCTGAAAATGTTTGAATAATTTCAGCTTCTAAATTTCTTAAGTCAGCTTGCGTTTTATTTAAGGTAGTAATAATTGCCGCTTCAGGCAAATGATAAAAATTTGCTGTTTCCCAAGACATTTTTATCCCTTCGTCTTGTTCCTTTGGATCAGCAGGTTTAAATGACACAAATTTTTTCTTGATATTATCGTAATCTTCCTTTACAAGATGCACTCCATCCGTTTTTTGCATGTTATCTATCTGAGCAATTAGTTTGTCGCTCAACTTATTTAATTTATCTCTTAATTCACCGGCAGACCATTTTTCGCTTTTATCTCTTGGTTTTGCAGCATCACTACCTACTAATATATTAGTAGCCAAATCATAATCGGACATTTTTTCCATGTGCTTCAAATTCAA